>CACXEL010000246.1 GCA_902766655.1 uncultured Lachnospiraceae bacterium
CGAACTTCTCGATCTCAACATTCTCGGTATCGTCCTTGCCGACGGGGACGGAGGGGTCGATGATGTTGGGAATGACCATCATTCTCTTCTTGATCTCTTCCTCAACATTCTTCTCCTCGACGGTTAGCTCATCGATGCGGGTCCCGTCAGCGGCCACCTCGGCCTTGACCTGGGCGGCTTCCTCGCGCTTGCCCTGCTTCATGAGACCGCCGATCATCTTGGACATCTTGTTGCGGTTGGCCCGCAGAGCCTCGACCTCCTGCTTGATCTCGCGGTTGCGCTTGTCAAGGTCAATGACCTCATCCACCAGGACCAGCTTTCTGTCCTGGAACTTTTTCTTAATATTCTCTTTGACAATATCCGGATTCTCTCTCAAAAACTTAATATCAAGCATATTTCCTCTCCCTTGCTGTCCACTTTCTGAAAATGAACACCTTCACCTATTATCCCGGTCCTCCGGATCCACAACAGTCCTCCGGCCGGCCGCATATACAAGTCTACGTTCCCCTCAAAAATAGAGTCCGACTAACTATACACCAAAAGCACCTTTTGGGCAAGTGCTTCCGTCACTTCACAGACTATCTTCCTGCCCGTAATCCTTGGCAAAGCGCAGGGCCTGGATCTCCTCATCGCTCAGCATGATGTAGGACTCCCCGTTCACCACTTCCTTGATATAAGTAAAGCAGTTCTCCTTGCTGTGGATGGCGTTGATCACAAAGCCCGTGTCCGAATTGTCCAGCATGGCCAGCGCGAAGCTCAGCTTTCCGCCGACATCCTCGAAAGCGTCGTACTTGACGATGCCGTACTTGAGAAGGCTCTTTCCCTGGACCGCCTCGATCATCCGCATCTGGTTGTCCAGATCATTCTGGTTATCCACCACCTTGTCGATTTCCTCGAACCGCCTGAGAAAACCCTTCTCCAGCGACTTGCCGTCCTCACCCTTCATAAAATATTTGTACTTGTTCTTCATTCTCTGCACTTCACGGTAGAGGCTCATGACCATAAAGATGAGCACGACCGTGACGATCATGAGAAGAATGATCAGTATGCCCGGATCGATCCCCAGGCTTGCAAACAGATTACTCAATATGCATCTCCTTTTTTCATAATAGTGGCCGCAGTCACTGCACGTTCTTCAGCAGGTCGATCAGCCTGTCCAGCTCATCGTCCGAGTAGTACTCGATTTCGATCCGTCCCCGGCTCTTTCCGGCCGATTTGATGGCCACCTTCGTCCCCAGGATGTGTCTGAGCTGCTCGGAAATGTTGGAGAGCAGGGCCTCCCTCTCCGGATTTTTCTGCTTTCCCCTCCTTGCGGACGGCTCCAGAAGACTGCGGACCAACCGCTCGGTCTCCCTGACCGTGAGCTTCTCCTTGACCACCTGGTCAGCCAGAGTTTTCTGCACATCCTGGTTCTCGATGGGAAGCAGGGCCCTCGCATGCCCCTCGGAAATGAGACCACTCACGACCATGTCCTGAACTTCCTTCCCCAGATTCAGAAGGCGGAGAAAGTTGGCGACTGCCGACCGGGACCGGGAGACCTTCGCTGCCACCTGCTCCTGGGTCAGGTCGAACTCATCCAGCAGCCTGCGGTAAGCCTGAGCCTCCTCAATCGGGTTGAGGTCCTCCCGCTGAATGTTCTCGATCAGGGAAATCTCAACCACTTCCATGGGAGAGTAGTCCCGGACGATGACCGGCAGCTCCTTGACACCTGCCTTTCTGGCAGCCCGCCAGCGGCGCTCGCCGGCGATAATTTCATAGTAATCGTCCTTCTTCTGGACCAGAAGAGGCTGGATCACGCCGTGCTCCCTGATGGAGGCGGCCAGCTCGTCGATTTTTTCCTCGTTGAAGGTCTTTCTCGGCTGCTCCCTGTTGGGCTCCACCTGGGCCAGCTTGACGTAGCGGACTATATTCTTCTCATCCACCGGGGCGGGCGCATCCTTTTTCGCTGCAGCGGAGACAGGCATTGCCTCAGATATATCCTTTTCCGGCAGCTGGACAGCCGGCTGTAGAGCCGATGGTTCCTTCTTCGCCGAAGCGGGTGACTTTTTCTGCACTGCCGGGGCAGGATTGTCTGCATTTTCCTTGTCGGAAGGGACAGGGGCCGGCTTTCGGACAGGCTTTTTAGCTCCGGTCTGCGCGTTTCCTTCCTTATTAATAAAGTCCTCGCTCCTGGACTTGTCCGGAATGAGGGAATCCAAGCCTCTCCCGAGTCCTCGCTTCACTGCCATCAGCTGCCTCCCTTCCGGATCAGTTCCTTGGCCAGATGCCTGTACCCGATCGCACCGGTGGAATTGGAATCGTAATGGATGACCGGCAGGCCGTAACTGGGAGCCTCCGCCAGCCGGACGTTTCTCGGAATGATGGAGATGAAGGTATCGATGTCCAGATTCTCCTTCACATTGGCCACCACATCCGCGGAGAGATTGGTCCTGGCATCGTACATGGTGAAGACGATGCCCTCTATCCGAATATTCGGATTTAATCTCTCCTTAACAAGTTCAACTGTTTTAAGTATTTGGCTGAGCCCCTCCAATGCGTAATATTCGCACTGGATTGGAATGATGACGCCGTCCGCCGCACAGAGGGCGTTCAGCGTCAGAACTGAAAGGGAAGGAGGACAATCGATGATCACGTAATCATATCTGTCCCTGACTTCGTCCATCCGTCGGCTCAGGGAGTATTCCTTGTCCTCCCTGCTCAGCATCTCAATCTCCGCCGCTGCCAGGGAGGCATTGGAGGCGATCATCTCCAGGTTCTCAAAAGCGGTGGTCTCAAGGCAATCCTCGAAGCTGCACTCCCCCAAAATAAAATCATATATGGAATAGTTTTCTTCATTCTTCTCGATTCCGAGGCCGCTGGTAGCATTGCCCTGGGGATCCATGTCGATCACCAGCACCTTTTTGCCCAGCTCCGCCAGACAGGCTGAGAGATTGATGGCCGTTGTCGATTTGCCGACGCCGCCTTTCTGATTTGATATGGCTATAATTCTACTCATGTTTACTCCTCAATTGACGTGCTTCGTGGAGATATTATAACACAAATACGTTTCTTTACTATAGGGAAGAACTGTTTCACGTGAAACAATTTTATAGGAATCTTATAGAGAAGTAATCCCCCATTGATTTAAACTATCCAATATACCGCAAGGCTGTATCGCAAATCGGAAACACATGCTATCATATTCATGAAGAAAGATGGCAAAATTTCTTTTCATAAAGGATAATACGAATGACTCTAAGAGATGTCAGTACAGGTCCTGCCTGGCTCATATGGGTAAGTGCCGCCTTATTCGGCATCATAAGCATAGTTCTTCTCTCAGGACACGGAGCCCATCTCATTGCAGGTTACAATACAAGCACGGACAAAGAAAAAAGCCAATACGATGCCAGTAAACTATGCCGTGTCACAGGATCTGCCATGGCTGTAATTTCCATCCTTATTTTAGTCATGGGAATCTGGGAAGATGAGCTTCCTTCCTCCTTCGCAAAAATGTCACTCGTCATTGTGATCCTTGATTGTCTGATTACTCTGATATTGTGCAATACGTACTGTAAAAAGCACTGAAGAATTTTCTGCAGAGCAATTTTCTTAATCGAATCAGCTCTGACGTGCAAAGAATCCTGAACCCGAATAAGTAACAGAGAACAATTCTATATAACCCTCCGAGGTAATCAGAATATACACCTTTGTCATAAAAAGTACCGTTACACTTGATTACTTCGGAATTAGTAATCGAAAAGCTTCACGGACTCTCATAAACCTAAAATAATACCATCAAAGGAGCACATAACATGCACTATAAAACAATAGACATGGAAACCTATTACAGGAAAGGCGTCTTCAGGCACTTTTCCGAGGATTGCAAATGCTCAACGTCCATAACAGCAAGACTGGATGTCACTGACCTGGTTGCCTACTCAAAGAATACCGGCACAAAGTACTATTTCAACTTTCTCTACCTGCTCTCCAAGGTCCTGAATTCCAGAGACGATTACAAAATGGCCTATCTTTACCAAACCGGAGAACTCATCTGCTACGACGTGATCAATCCCACCCAGTATGTCTTCCACGAGGACACAGAGACCTGCACCCCTGTTTACACCCGCTATAATGAGGATTACGATACTTTCTACAAAAATGCAGCCATGGATGTGGAACAAGCGAAAAAAACGAGAGAGTATGGACTGGACTCCGCGAATCATCCCAACTGGTTCGACGCGTCCTACATTTCCTGGCTTTCCTACGATGGTCTCCACCTGGAACTTCCTGACGGCTACCTCTATTTTCTCCCAATAGTGAACTGGGGAAGATATCGCGAAGAGAATGGACGGCTTCTCATGCCTGTGACTGTACGCATGAATCACGCGATCGCCGACGGATATCTGGTCGCCAATGTTTTCCGACTGTTAGAGAAAGAAGCTGCAATCTTTGTTGCCTCTGAATCATGATTCGGGCAAGTATTTCCGGATTATTGATACGGCAGCCATTTGTTTCACGTGAAACAATACAGTACTCATTGTTTATCCACTCAAAAGTCACAAAAAGCCAACTACCAGCAAAAGAAATGGAATAACGATCCATCTATATGTAATTCAGCTATGTTCTATGATTGTTCTGACTTAAAAACTGACGAAATATGGTTAAAACTGAACAGGACCAGTGAAGCGGATCCTGAAAAACAATTCGTACTGGCTTACCATTTTGATATTTGCCTTCCTGACGGACAAAAAATAGGTTTCTGTGACCTGAGGGTTGGACACAACAGGAAAACTTATATCGGCGGAAATATAGGTTATGGAATTGATGAGCCCTTCCGTGGCCATCATTATGCAGCAAAAGCCTGTGCCTTATTATTCCATCAAGCCAGAAAACATGGCCTGGACTATCTGATCATCACTTGTATGCCTTGGAACAAGGCTTCTGCCAGGACCTGTGAGCTTGCTGGCGGTACATATCTGGAGACTGCACCTGTTCCCGAATACAGTGAAATGTATGCAGAAGGAAAACGGGAAGCCATGATATATCGCTTTGAACTTTAATCTATGTCCTTCAGTATAAAAGACCTGTCTCTTCAATAAGACTGAAGAAACAGGTCTTTTTCATCAAACGGACCCGGTTTTACTTCACCTTGTCATATTTGAAATCTGAAATGACAGGAAACACGAACATGGTCTCAAAAATGTTTCACGTGAAACAATCACAAATACGAGTTCACAGGCAGATTTCGCCAATTATTACACCCACCCTCATATGTTGCTTGTTTGCATTTCGGAAAAGTAATATAATAACAGCATACACAGGAATAAAGGCATTTTTATGGACCCGAATCCTGAATCATCAGCTTTTTCCTCAAACATTTTCCAAAAAATCAATTGTACAGGCTCCCGATTGTTTTCATTTTCGCATGATCAGGCATAGAGAAGCATACCAACACCGGTATTGAAATATATGATCACATTCAGCAAAGGAGAATGAACGTGAATAAAGAAAGATTCCTCAGAGATCTCAAATTCGCCGGCCTTTCCCTGGCCGCTGTGTACGGCTTCAACAAGGCCACCAATTATTTCTCCATCTCCAAAGGTTACCTCAAAAGCACCGAAGAGGAGTATTTTAACTGGAGAACGCTGAAGATCTACTATAAAAAGACAGGTACAGGATCCCCCATTCTTCTCCTTCATGACCTGAATCCCGCATCCTCCTCCTATGTTTGGGAGAGGATCGTGCCCACCCTGGCTAAAAAACATAAAGTCTACGTCATGGACCTGCCGGGCTGCGGTCTGTCTGACAAGCCCAGGATGACCTACAACAGCTTCTACTATGTCCTTCTCATCAACGATTTCATAAACAAAGTGATCTGCGAGAAGACCATGGTGGTCGCCTCCGGCCTATCCGCCACGCCCGCCCTCATGGCCTGCGCTTACGAACCCAAGTGCTACAGCGGCCTGGCATTTATCAATCCGCCCTCAACGGTCCAGATGGCAGACCTCCCCGACGGAAGCTCCGAGATTCTCAAATGCATTCTCGAGGCGCCTCTTGTCGGCGAGCTTCTCTACAATACGATTTATTCCAGATTCATGCTGGACAACACCCTGACCGAGCGCTATTTCTACAATCCATTCAACATCGACGGGAAACTCCTCGACGTATTCTGCGAAGGGGCTCACCTTAAGAACAGCAACGGCCGGTATCTCGAGGCCAGCATCAACGGCAAATATCTCAATATGGATATCACCCATGCCCTGAGGAACCTGACCACAC
Source organism: uncultured Lachnospiraceae bacterium (assembly GCA_902766655.1). Taxonomy (GTDB): domain Bacteria; phylum Bacillota; class Clostridia; order Lachnospirales; family Lachnospiraceae; genus Chordicoccus. The sequence continues at coordinate 6,259 of CACXEL010000246.1, forward strand.
CGTCCATCGTGATGGCCGGTGGCAAGAAGCCTCATGAAACGGCCGTAGCCAAGACATGGATCCGGGAAAATAAACGCATTCGCTTCCGCGTAATCTCCAATGCTAGAAGCTATCCGCAGATCGAGAATCCCAGGGAGACCTGCCAGGAGCTTGAAAGCTTCTACAATGAGAGAGTCAGAAGAAGGTAACTTACCTGTTCCCGCACAATTATCTCCATGTTCAAAAAAGACCATGACCAGCTGCAAAGCTGACCATGGTCTTTCTTTCTGCCTAAATATCAAAAGTTGATGAAAAGAGCCTCCAGGTATTTGTTTCACGTGAAACAAATACCTGGAGGCTCAGGAAATATAACTCACACGATCGGACTGTTCTTCGGCGTACCCGCCTTCCGGGGATACTTCCCGGGCGTATGCCCGATCTTCCTGATCACGACAAGGCTGCGGCCCATACCATCGATATCAAAGGAATGCACGGCCTCGATTTTCCCGCCGAGCACCTTGACTGCCTTCCCGGAAGCCTCCACCTCCTCGGCGACGTTCCCGGACTTGTATGCTACGAACATACCGCCTACCTTGACGTAGGGAAGGCAATATTCGGAGAGAACATTGAGGGACGCAACAGCCCTCGCAACAGCCAGATCAAAGCTCTCCCGGTACAGCCTGTTCTTCGCCAGATCTTCACTCCTCGAATGAACAGTTTCCACATTTTTGAGTTCCAAATTGTGAATAACTTCATCCAGGAACCCGATTCTCTTGGCCAGAGAGTCCAACAGCAGGGTTTTCTTCTGTGGATAAATAATGCTGAGAGGCAGACCCGGAAAGCCGGCGCCGGTACCCACATCGATCATACTGCCGACCGGCTCCATGTCAACATACTTACCAAGCACCAGCGAATCAACTATGTGCTTGACCATGAATTCCTCGAACTCTGTGATGGACGTCAGGTTCATCACTTTATTCTTCTCGACCAGCATATGGTAATAAACCAGAAGCTTCTCAGCCTCCGATTCCGATATATTCACATGGTGGGCAGCGCAGATGGCAGCCACGTTGGATGCAGAAATATCCATTCTATTCTCTCATTCCTGAAATAGGAGGGCGGAAGACTTCAGCTTCGCCCGGGTTTTCATGCGCACGACAAAATAAAGCAATCATACAGGCTTAAAATAGAACATATGTTCTATTTATGTCTACTTTCACCTTCTGCTCTTAATATATACCAGGAGGACACTCACATCCGCCGGCGTGACTCCGGACAGACGCCCTGCCTGCCCGATACTGGCCGGACGGAAAGTCTTGAGCTTCTGTCTGGCCTCCAGCCTAAGGCTTGGCACCAGATCATAGTCAATATCCTCGGGGATCAGGCGGTTCTCATTTTTCGCGAACTGCTCGACCTGCTTTTTCTGCCTTGAGATGTATCCTTCATACTTGATCTCAATGTTGACCTGCTCCCGGACTGCCTCCGGAAGATCCGGTCTCTCCGGGTCAGCCGCTGCCAGAAGATCGTAGTTCATTTCCGGCCGGCGGATCAGCTCAATGAGGGAGCTGCCGTTATCGATCGGCGTGCTGCCCTGCGAAGCAAGAATCTCGTTGACCTGTCCGGAGGGAGAAACGCCTACGTGCCGCACACGCTCTATTTCATCCCGGATCGCCTTCCGCTTCTCCTCCAGCGCTTCCATCTGTTCCCGGGAAATGAGTCCAACATCATACCCGTACCTTCTGAGCCGCAGATCCGCATTATCCTGCCTGAGCAGAAGTCTGTACTCGGCCCGGCTGGTCATCATCCGGTAGGGCTCCAGATTCTCCTTGGTCACCAGGTCGTCGATCAGAACACCTATGTAGGCCTCGCTGCGGAGAAGGACCAGTCCCTTCTCTCCCCTCATGTACCGGACGGCATTGATGCCGGCCATGAGACCCTGGGCTGCCGCCTCCTCATATCCCGAGCTGCCGTTGCACTGGCCTCCGGAGAAAAGTCCCTGAATACTCTTGAACTCCAGCGTGTTCTTCAGCTGTCCGGGTGCCAGGCAGTCATATTCGATGGCGTAAGCGTTGCGGACGATCCGGGCATTCTCCAGACCGGGTACCGAACGGTACATGGCGAACTGAACATCTTCGGGCATGGAGGAGGACATACCGTCGATATACATCTCGTCAGTATACCTTCCCTCCGGCTCGATGAAGACCTGGTGGCGGTCCTTGTCGGGGAACTTCATGACCTTGTCCTCTATGGACGGGCAGTACCTTGGGCCGGTGGCATGGATGATGCCGCCGTAGAGGGGCGACCGGTCTATATTTTCCCGGATGACCCGGTGGGTCTCCTCGTTGGTGTAGGTCAGATAGCAGGGTACCTGGTCAATCTGGACGGAAGCCGGATCCGTGGAGAAGGAGAAGGGAACCACCTTCTCATCTCCCAGCTGAATGGCCATCTTTGAAAAATCAATGCTCTTTCTGTCAATTCTGGCAGGTGTGCCGGTCTTAAAGCGCACCAGCCGGATCCCGTGATCCATGAGGGATGCGGAGAGATGGTTGGCGGCCATGAGACCGTTGGGCCCTGTATACTGGCTGACGTTTCCGTAAATACAGCGCGCCTTCAGGTAAACGCCGGTGCAGAGAATGACCGCCTTCGCATGGTAGAAGGCTCCGGATACGGTCCGCACGCCGGCGATCCTGGCCGGATCCCCTTCAGTGACGATCTCCGCGACCTCCTGCTGGCGGATCGTGAGGCCTGTCTGCCTCTCCAGGACCTGCCGCATGGTGCGTGAATAATCCGCCTTGTCGGCCTGGGCCCGGAGGGAATGGACAGCAGGACCCTTGGACTTGTTGAGCATTTTCGACTGGATGAAGGTCCGGTCTATATTTTTGCCCATCTCACCGCCCAGGGCATCGATTTCCCGGACCAGATGGCCCTTGGAACTGCCGCCAATATTGGGATTGCAGGGCATGAGCGCTATGCTGTCAACGCTTACTGTAAATATGATGGTCTCGAACCCGAGTCTCGCGCAGGCCAGGGCAGCCTCGCAGCCGGCGTGACCGGCGCCGACCACCACAACGTCGTAATTCTCTTCTATAGTTGGCATTTAGTTCTCCGTTTTATATTGTCTGCAGCCATTCAGGTCCGTCACGAACCTGAAAAAGCAAACATTGACCCTTATTTTCCCATACAGAACTTGCTGAAGATGGTATCGGCCAGATCGTCCTCCACCTCCTCGCCGGTGATCTTCCCCAGCATGGCATAGGCATCCATGAGGTCTATGGAAATGAAATCCTCCGGCATGCCAGCCTCAATGCTCCCGCAGGCGAGGTCCAGACTTCTTTTCGCCTCCGTCAGCGCTTCCTTGTGGCGGACGTTGGTGATCATGGTCTCCTCGTTCATGCCGATCCGGCCACTCAGGAAGAGAGAGCGGAGCAGACCGCCCAGCTCCTCCCCGCCGGTCTCCTCCTTGGCAGAGATGATCACACAGGGGGCGGCGGTGCGTTCCCGGATATCCGAAGAGCTGATGACAGGAACAAGGTCCGACTTATTGAGGAGGATCACAGCTTTCTTTTCACGAATAAAATCAAAAATCTTCTCATCGTCCTCATCGAAGGCCCTGGAGGAATCCAGTACGACCAGTATGAGGTCAGCCTCGGCTGCCAGGTTCAAAGCCCTGTCTACGCCCATGCGCTCGATGATATCCCCGGTCTCCCGGATACCGGCCGTGTCTGTGAGCACCAGCTCAAGGCCTCCGATCCTGATATGCTCCTCCAGGGAGTCCCTGGTCGTCCCGGCTATGTCCGTCACAATGGCCCGCTCCTCGCCCAGAAGGTAGTTCAGGAGCGAGGATTTGCCGGCATTGGGCTTGCCGAGGATGACTGTCCGGATTCCGTTTCGAATGATTCTTCCTTCCTCAAAGGTTGCAAGAAGCTTATCGATCCTGCGCCGGACTTTGCCGAGATTTTCCAGCAGCGTCGGCCCATAGCCATCCAGATCATAGTGCTCAGGGTCATCGATGGCGGCCTCAATGAAGGCAGTCTCCGTGATGATTTTGTCCCGCAGGTCGGCGATTTCCCGCCGCACGGAACCGCCCAGCTGCTTTAAAGAGCTCTTCAGAGCATCTTCGCTGCCGGCGCTGATCACATCCATGACAGCTTCAGCCTCGCTCAGGTCGATCCTGCCGTTCATAAATGCACGCCTCGTGAACTCGCCCGGCTCGGCCAGACGGGCTCCGTTCTCCACCACCGTCTGCAGAATTTTCTGCATGACAAAGGGACCGCCGTGGCAGTCGATCTCGACGGTATCCTCGGCCGTGTATGTGTGCGGGGCCTTCATCAGCATCACCAGGACCTCGTCGATGGTCTCATTTTCCCGGAAAATATGGCCATAGTGGATGGTGTTCGCCTTCTGGTCCTCTATCCTTTTTTCTGATTTAGCAAAGCGGAATATTCTGCCAAGTACATGAAAAGCTTCAGGCCCGGAAATGCGTATGATTCCGATGCCTGAAGCTGTCATTCCGCTGGCGATCGCAGCGATTGTGTCCTTCATATTATCTCTTGGGTGCCACAACTACATGGCGGTAGGGCTCCTCGCCCTCCGAATAGGTCTCTACATAGCGATTGCCCTGGAGCGCGGAGTGGATGATCCTTCTCTCATAGGGATTCATCGGCTCGAGAGCCACGGAGCGGTGGCTGCGCTTGACCTTGAAGGCGATGTTCCTGGCAAGGTTCTCCAGGGTATCCGCCCGGCGGGCGCGGTAATCTTCCGTATCAAGCTTGACACGGGTGTAGTCGCTCTTGTTCTTATTGATGACAAGGCTGGTCAGGTACTGGAGGGAATCCAGGGTCTGGCCGCGCTTGCCGATGAGAATGCCCATATCGTCGCCGGAGAAGCTGCAGCAGAGGCAGCCTTCCTTCTGGTCATACTCCATGCTGGTATCGACGGAGATGCCCATGGCTCCGAAAACGCCGGAGAGGAACTCGGAGGCCTTGGCCTTCATTTCCTGGACCTCCTCCTCGGTCTTGGGATTCACCACGCGCTCGGGGCGGGGCTTGGAGGGAGTGACGGGAGCCGCCTCACGGACCTGCTCCGCCTTCTCCTCAAAGTTCTTTCTCTGACGGCCGTCTCTGCCGCCATCGCGCCTTCTGTCGTTCCTTCTCCCGCGGCCACGGTCTCTTGTGTCACGGCGGCGCTCACGCTTCTCGGCGGGAGCTTCCTCGGTGATACCTTCCGCCACAGCTTTGGCTGCAGCAGCCGCGGCACGGCGCTCGATCTCGTCCATGGTGAGGACCCTGGGACCGCTGGTCACGGGAGCCTCTTCCTTGGGCGCCTCCGCAGGGGCAGCTTCCACCTTCTTGGGCTCTTCCTTGACTGCCTGCTCCTTCTTGACGGGCGCTTCCTTCTTAGCCGGAGCCTCCTTCTTTGGGGCTTCAACCTTCTTGGGCGCTTCCTTCTTCACCGGCTCGGCCTTCTGAGCCGGCGCTTCCTTCTTCTCCTCCTTGGCCTTGGGTGCCTCGACAGGCTTTACTTCCTTCCTGCGGGCCTTGATCTCGGCGTCGCGTCCGCCGAAGAGACCAAGAAAGCCGTTACTGCCTTCATTGACGATCTGATAATCAAGATGCTCGGAGGTCACGCCATACTCCAGGCAAGCCTTCGTGATTGCATCGGCCACTGTCTTGGCCTTAAAACTCTTGAATCCTTCCATTGTCTCCCCCTGTCACTTCTTCTTGATATTCTTCTTCTCTTCGTACTGGCGGACCATATTGGCCTTGGAGGCAATGCTGCCCGCCTTGGCATTCTTATTATAGTATTCGGTAGATTCCTTCATCTGCCTGTTGGCCTTGTCGGCGAGGGAGGCGCGTCTGGCCTCCTTCTCCTCCTCGTCGGCAGCGAGGGAGCGGGTGGATAAACGGGCGTTGTTGGTGATCTTCTGAGGCGGCAGGCCCTGCTTGGCGCGCTTCTTGGCAGCCTTCTCCATGGCCTTCCTGACGATTTCCTCCGGAGTCTCCCTCTCGATGATCTTGTTGATCACGAGCATCTGGACTGTTCTCACGACAGCACCGGCGATCCAGTAGATACCGATACCTACGGGAAGGGTGGCGCAGAAAAATGCGGACATGAGCGGCATGGTGGTGTTCATGGACTTCATGGTGGATTCCATGCTGCTGCCGGAGCCGGAGTTATTGCTGTTGGCAGGAGTCATCAGCTTTGTGTTGAGGACCTGGCTTCCCCATGCCATCACAGGAATAAGGATAGCGCCAATCATGAGGCCCCAGTTCTTGCCTGACCAGGAGCTCTGCAGTATGTTCCAGGGGGAGTCGGAGATGTTGAGACCAAGGAAGTAAGTCGCCTTGCTGATATACTCATGGACGGAGGCCAGGCTGTCAGCGAAGCCCTTGCCGGCAGTCTCTGAAAGGACGGTAGCCCATTCGGTGGAGTTCAGCTTGTAAACGGTGTCGATGATGTTCTCTGTCTCGCCGTCCAGCAGGGCGCGGGTCAGGTTTGCATTCCCGGCGTTGGCCACAAAGGCCTTGATGTAGGTGACGAACTCAGCGTTTTCCGCCACAACGGCAATCCTGTCACCGATTGCGGAAATGTAACCCGGCACCTTATAGATGACCTGATAGAGGGCGAACAGGATCGGCATCTGGATGATCAGCTGGATGCAGGAACCGGCGGGAGAGACACCGTACTTCTCATAGACGGCGTTCGTCTCGTCCATCTGCTTCTGCTGGGAGACCTGGTCCTTCTTTCCCTTGTACTTGGCCTGGATCTTCTGGAGCTCAGGCTGCATCAGGTTGTTGAGGCGGGTGAATTTCTGCTGCTTGATCTGAAGCGGCGTCATGGCGATATAGAATACGATAGTCAGCAGGATGATGGCGAGACCGACGTTCGGAATGCCGATGGCGCTGATCATCACATAAATACCGTTCATGATGAGACCGATCAGCTCGGGGATCCATCTCAGGATCAGGATCCAGTTGCTTTTGGTGAGTGCTGTTATCACTTTTTTTCCTCCTTTTTGCAGCGCTATATATCGCCGGCAGCATATTTCCGGCGATTATGGGCAGGACTACCTGCCCGACATGCCTGAATCAGCGGTGATGGGGCACCCGGCCGGGGACGAACACCATGAGGGTGAACTTGTCCGGTACAGGATCCACGCCGCCCCTGGAAAAGGGGTTGCATCTCAAAATTCTCCATAACGCAAGAAGACCACCTTTGATGGCTCCGTGTCTTTCGACTGCCTCCAGTCCATAGGCGGAGCAGGACGGAAAATACGGACAAGTGGTCCCTTTATACGGAGATATATTTTTCTGATAAAAACGGATGACGGCAATGACCAGTCTCTTCATAAGGCCCCGGCCCTTTCCGGTCAGACCATGATTCCCTGCTTTTCGGACAAGGTCATGACCGATGACTCGATTTCCCGGTATGTGGACTCCGCGGATGCCGCCCTGGCCACAAAGACCAGATCGTATCCCGGCTTGAACCCAGACTCATGGAGACGATATGCCTCTTTTATCAGACGCTTGACCCGATGGCGGACTACGGAATTGCCCACCTTCCTGCTGACCGAAATGCCGAGCCGGCTCTTTTCGATGTCGTTCTTTCTGATATAGAGGACCAGTCTCGCGTCGGCCCTGGATTTCCTTTTATGATAGACGCGCAAAAAGTCGCGGTTCTTCTTCAGGCTCTCCGTAAACTCCATAGATGTTCGGAATATCCCCCGGTCATTTGCTTTACATAGAAGAAAAGACCACATCTTCATGTGGTCTTAAGGGCTTCCTGTCAGGCGGAAAGAACCTTTCTGCCTTTTGCTCTTCTGGCAGCTAAAACCTTCCTGCCACCCTTTGTGCTCATTCTGGCTCTGAAACCATGAACTCTTTTGTGAGAAACCTTCTTGGGCTGAAATGTCATCTTGCTCATAATCTATTATCCCCTTATTTCTTTTTCTTCGCTTAACGCGCAAATTACTCTGTTCTTAGCCGAATCGCCATTATATTATATAGTTCACTTCAGATGCTGTCAAGGGAGATTTCTTAAAAATCAAGGGGCAGGATGGATAATACGTTTTCTGAATATCAGCATAGTTGATAAGTCTCAGGCCGGCTTTTCCACAATTTGTGGATAAAATGTGGATATTTATGTTAATCACATGTGGTTGACAATAAATTTCCACCTTGAAAAGGCTGTATTTCCGCGCTTTTACGGACTGGTCATAATTCTGTCCACAAAAAAAGCGTCTGTGTATTATTCATGTGGATTTCCACATCGGCTGTGTTTTTCCATGTGTATGCCTTTTTCCGGCCACCCATTCCGCCGCACTTGACCGCCATCATGAAAGATGGGTTGTCAATGGGCTCATTTTTTAGTATATTATATATGTATGTTCAAAAGAATGGGGTAAAATCGTTTATGGACAATCTTTCGCTCGTAAAAGAGAACTGGCCGGCCATCCTCGAAAAAATCAAGGTTGACCACGACCTCACCAGTATCTCCTTCACCTCCTGGCTTCAGCCCCTGGAAATAAAGAGTGTCGATAACCAGAGCATCACCTTCGTAGTCCCCTCGGGAACCATGGGAATCAACGTGCTCAACAAGAAGTACACTCTCGCCATCAAAGTGGCCATCGCTGAAATCACCGGTCTCAATCTGGACATCCACTATATCACGCCCGAGCAGGACAAGAGCAGCGCCGCGGCCGTCGAGAGAGACACGCGCCTTAGCTCCGTCATGAAGAGAGCCAACCTGAACCCGAAGTACACCTTCGAGTCTTTTGTCGTGGGCAGCAATAACAAGTTCGCCCATGCTGCCTCCCTGGCCGTCGCGGAATCCCCCGGCGAGATCTACAATCCTCTCTATCTCTATGCGGGTGTGGGACTCGGGAAAACGCACCTCATGCACTCCATCGCTCACTTCATCTTAAAGAGCGATCCTGAGAAGAAGGTCCTCTACGTGACCAGTGAGGATTTTACCAACGAGCTGATCGATTCCATCCGGAACGGCAACAACTCTCCTTCCGCCATGTCCAAATTCAGGGACAAGTACCGGAATATCGACGTCCTGCTGATCGACGATATCCAGTTCATCATCGGCAAGGAGTCCACCCAGGAGGAGTTCTTCCACACCTTCGAGGCCCTCTACGGCGCCAAGAAGCAGATCATCATCTCCTCCGACAAGCCGCCCAAGGACCTGGATATCCTGGAGGAGCGCATCCGCTCCCGCCTCGAGATGGGCCTCATAGCGGACATTGACCAGCCGGACTACGAGACCAGGATGGCCATTCTCCGCAAGAAGCAGGACCAGGACGGCTATATCATCGACGACGCCATTCTGGACTACATCGCCCAGAACGTGACCTCCAATATCCGTGAGCTGGAGGGCTGCCTCAACCGGATCCGCGCCAAGAGCGTTCTCGAGAAGCGCACGATCACCCTTTCTCTGGCTGAGGAGATCCTGAAGGACCTCATTTCCCCGGATGAGAACCGGTCGGTCACGTCGGATATGATCATCGCCATCGTGGCGGAGCACTTCCACCTGACGGCCTCCGAGATCCGGTCGCCCAAGCGCGACGCCAAGTACGTCTATCCCAGAAAGATCGCCATGTACCTCTGCCGGGAGATGACGGACGACAGTCTCATGACCATAGCCGGCCATCTTGGCAAGCGCGACCACACCACGGTCATCAGCGCCTGCCGGAAGATCGAGAAGGAAATGCAGACCAACCCAGAGACCCGCAACCATGTGGATACCATCCGAAAGAAGATCACGCCCAGGGCATGACAGGTGCCTGCCCTGGGGGACGAAGCGGCTTGTGCATGCCTTCAGCACGGCCCTCCGCCGCCGGATCAGCTTTTATCCCGCAGGCAGTTTCTCCGAAGATCCATGCGGATAAAGGCGCTCTCTCATGAGGATGAGATGCGTGCAGTCGGAAAAAGCCGCGCATCACGCAGCATTTCGCTGCAGCGAAATGCTTTTTTAAACCGCTTTCGGTACGAGTTTCTTCTTATATTATAGTAGGGTGTTTTGCATTTCCCTGCCGGTCACAAAATATGGATTTTGAGCTGATTGCTCCTACCAGATTTTGTAGTGCAAAAGCCGGTAGGCAGGGCTGGAGAGAATAAGGCTGCGACGGAAGATATCAACATACTCACGTGGACGTACTGTGGATAAATGCCGCATACTTCTACCCCCCGCACATCTCTCCACAGATCTCCTTCAGCAAATGCCCGAAGATATCCCCGCCCAAAAACAGCGCGGATACTGGAAAAAAGGGCCCTTTTCACATTTCCACAGGTCCTAATAAGATTATCACTGATTTGCTTTTATATATAGATGGACAGGCGCCGCTTGTCCTCGGGAAGGAACAAAGTCATGAAAATAGTCTGCGACAAGTCAGAGCTTTTGAAAAGCATCAACATCTCTCTCAAGGCTGTGCCTGTGAGGTCCACGATTCCGGTGCTGGAGTGCATTCTCATCAGCGCCGGTCCTGCCGGAATCGTTTTTACGACCAACGATACGGAGCTAGGCATCGAGACCTATGTCAAGGGTGAGGTCCTGGAGCCCGGCGTCATCGCCGTCCAGGCCAAGATGTTTTCCGAGATCGCCCGCAAGCTTCCGATGGATGAGGTCATCATCACGTCCGATGAGAACTACAACATCACCATCGTGAGCGGCAAGGCCAGGTTTGCCATCGGCGGCCAGTCCGGAGAGGATTTCGCCTACCTGCCCCAGGTCGAGCGTGACGACTCCATCATGCTCTCCCAGTTCACCCTGCGGAACGTGATCCAGCAGACCATTTTCTCCATCGCGGCCGGCGACAACAACAGGATCATGAGCGGCGAGTTCTTTGAAATCAGCGACACAGGCCTCCGGGTCATCGCCCTGGATGGGCACAGGATCGCTATCCGCCATATTGATCTGCCGGGAAGCTATCCCCACATCACGGCCATTGTCCCGGGCAAGGCTCTGACGGAGATCAGCAAGATCTTTACGGGCGATCTGGATGATATGGTGAATATCTACTTCACCAAGTCCCACATTATGCTGGAGATCCCCGGCACGACCATCGTCTCCAGGCTGATCGAAGGCCAGTACTTCAATGTGGACCAGATGATTTCCAGCGACTACGCCACCAAGGTACGGATCAACAACAGGACCCTGGTCAGCTGCGTGGACCGCGCTACCCTCTTCGTCCGCGAGGGTGACAAGAAGCCGATCATTCTGGACTTCGATGACGTCCATATGAACATCTCCATCGCTTCCCCCATGGGTTCCATGAACGAGGATGTGGATATCGAGAAGGAAGGCCGGGACCTGGCCATCGGCTTCAATCCCCGCTTCCTCATCGACGCCCTCCGGGCCATCAGCGACGAGGAAATCAACATGTACTTTACCAACGCCAAGTCTCCCTGCTTCATCAGGGACGATGAGGGCACCTACACATATCTGATTCTTCCGGTGAATTTTACGAGATGAAAAGAAAGCTTACTTTAAAAGGGGATTATATCACACTCGGACAGCTTCTGAAGGCCGAGAGCCTGGTGGGCGACGGCGTGGAGGCCAAGATCCGGATCCAGGCCGGGGAGGCGCTCGTGAACGGCGAGGTGGATACCCGCCGCGGGCGCAAGCTCTATCCCGGGGACCTGGTCTCATTTGACGGAGTGGAGATAGAAGTTGTACGTTAAGTCGCTGGACCTCCTCAATTTCAGAAATTACAGGGAGCTGTCGGTAGAGCTGGATCCGGGAATCAATATCTTCTACGGGGCCAACGCCATGGGCAAGACCAATATCCTGGAGGCCGTCTACCTGGCCGGCACGTCGCGGTCTCACCGCGGCAGCCGCGACCGGGATATGATCCGCCTCGGCGAGGAGGAGGCCCACATCCGGATGCATCTCATGAAGAATGAGAATGACTACCGGATCGACATGCACCTGAAAAAGAGCCGGGCCAAGGGCATCGCTATCGGCGGTATCCCCATCCGGCGGGCCAGTGAACTTCTGGAGATCGCCAGCATCGTCTTCTTCTCCCCGGAGGACCTCAACATCATCAAGGAGGGGCCTTCCGAGCGGAGGCGTTTCACGGACCTTCTGCTCTGTGAGACGGACAAAATATATCTTTCCGCCCTGACGAACTATAACCGGAGCCTGAACCAGCGGAACCGGCTCCTCCACGACCTTTTCTTCGAGCCTTCGCTGGAGCGGGAACTGGATGTCTGGGACGAGATGCTTCTGAATTACGGCACCATGATCATCGAGCGTCGTGCCCGTTTCGTGCGGGAGCTCGAGACGATCTCTGCGGAGATCCACCGGAGCCTCACGGGCGGCAGGGAGGAGCTGACGCTCACATACGAGCCCAACGTCGGGGCGGAGTTCTTTCGCGACCGTCTGTCTGGCTCACGGCATACAGACAGGAAAATGAAGACCACCACCTGCGGCCCCCACCGCGACGACGTCTGCATCGGCGTCGGCGGCATGGACCTCAGGACCTACGGCTCCCAGGGACAGCAGCGCACTGCTGCCCTCTCCATGAAGCTGTCGGAAATAAAGACACTGGAGCAGTATATCGGCACAAAGCCCGTCCTTCTCCTGGACGACGTCCTCTCCGAGCTGGACAGGGACCGGCAGAATTACCTGCTGGGCTCCATAGCCGATACGCAGACCCTGATCACTTGTACGGGACTCGATGAATTTGTCCGCAATCGTTTCGAGGCGGACCGGGTCTTTCATGTAGTTGGAGGAATGATTGAATGAGTTTTGAGGATCATGAAGAGTATGGCGCAGACCAGATCCAGATCCTGAAGGGTCTGGAGGCGGTCCGCAAGAGGCCGGGCATGTACATCGGATCCACGTCATCCAGAGGCCTTCACCATCTTGTATACGAGATAGTCGACAACTCGGTGGATGAGGCGCTGGCCGGCACCTGCGACCATATTGAAGTGACGATCCATAAGGGGAATTCTGTCACGGTCACGGACAACGGACGCGGAATCCCCGTCGGCATCAACCACCAGGCCGGTATCCCGGCTGTGGAGGTGGTCTTTACCATCCTGCATGCCGGCGGCAAGTTCGGCGGCGGCGGTTACAAGGTGTCCGGCGGTCTTCACGGCGTAGGCGCTTCGGTCGTCAACGCTCTTTCGGAGTGGCTCGAGGTCCGCATTTTCCGTGAAGGGAAGATATATCAGCAGCGCTATGAGCGCGGCAACACCATGTACAAGCTGAAGGTCGTGGGCGAGTGTGAGCCTGACAGACACGGCACGGAAGTCACCTTCTTCCCGGACAGCGAAATTTTCGATACGCTGGAGTTTGATTACGACACCTTAAAGCAGCGGTTCCGCGAGATGGCTTTCCTGACAAAAGGCCTCAGAATCACCTTTACCGACGAGCGCGGTGAGAACCCCAGGCAGAAGAGCTTCTGCTATGAGGGCGGCATCCGGGAGTTCGTCCAGTACCTCAACAGGTCCTCGACATCCCTTTATCCCCAGATCATCTACTGCGAGGGCGAGAAGGACGGCGTGTACGTCGAGGTCGCCATGCAGCACAACGATGGCTATACCGAGAACACCTACGGCTTCGTCAACAATATCGTAACGCCCGAGGGCGGATCCCATGTGGAAGGCTTCCGTGCGGCCATCACCAAGACCTTCAACGAGTATGCCAGGAAGAACAAGCTCATCAAGGACAGTGAAGCCAATCTGACCGGCGAGGATATCCGCGAGGGTATGACGGCCATCATCTCCGTCAAGATCGAGGATCCCCAGTTCGAGGGGCAGACCAAGCAGAAGCTTGGCAACGCTGAGGCCAGGGGCGCCGTGAACAGTATCGTCTCCACACAGCTGGCCATCTTCCTGGAGAGGAATCCCAACGTGGGCAAGACCACGATCGAGAAGTCCATTCTGGCCCAGAGGGCCAGGGACGCGGCCAGGAAGGCAAGGGACCTGACCAGGAGAAAGTCGGCTCTGGACGGCATGTCGCTGCCCGGCAAGCTGGCCGACTGCACCGACAAGGATCCCAAGAACTGCGAAATCTTCATCGTTGAGGGAGATTCCGCCGGTGGCTCGGCCAAGACGGCCAGGTCCAGGGCGACCCAGGCCATCCTGCCCCTCCGCGGCAAGATCCTGAACGTGGAGAAGGCGAGGCTGGACCGCATTTACGGCAACGCCGAGATCAAGGCCATGATCACGGCCTTCGGCACCGGCATCCACGAGGATTTCGATATATCCAAGCTCAGATATGACAAGATCATCATCATGACCGATGCCGA
>CACXEL010000247.1 GCA_902766655.1 uncultured Lachnospiraceae bacterium
ACGCAGAGGTGGCCGTTTTTCTTTCTGACTTCCGCATTGCTTCCGCTGTCTGTGATGGACTTGATAGCGATGAGCGCCTCGAAATCCTCACGGGTGAGGGTGTTGAGCGGCGCACCGGAAGCTTCTGCTTTTCTGATTATCTTCTTCCACTCCTCTTCATCCGGATCACCCCAGTCGGCAACACGAAGCGCAAACCGCTCCATGTCGTATTTCTGGTATCTGGCCATGTCACCGCCTACAAAGACCGGAATCGTGTACCGGGCTTCCGCAGCCAGTTCATAAAGGCGGGAGCGTACCCGCGCGTCCAGATGGAAGAACTCGCAGAATCTGCCGACTTTCTCCATGTCCGTAGGACAGCGCCTGTTCGCCTCAATGTCACATAGCCTGGTGGGAGAGACTCCCAGATAATCCGCAAGCCGGACCGATGTGATTTCCCTTGGATCTTTCTGCCTTATCCGTTTTACGAACGTGCCGAATCTATCGCCGTTCTGTGATGTGCCGGGTTCTTTCATAATCACACTCCTCGCACTTTCATCTGGTCGTACTGCCATTCCTTCATCAGAAGCCCCTGCCTGCGGAGCTGGATGCTTGCCGCCGTATAGGAAACACCGTAAGTATCGGTGACGACCTTTATCATGTTATCCAGCTTGAACTGGTCCTCCCAGTCTCCGTGAGGATCCTCGACCCAGATGCCCTCAGAGAATCCGGCCTCGCGGATAACCTGCCGCATTAAGGGGACGAAGGTGGGCCGCGGCATCGCAACTGCGGCAGCGAATGTGCTGGCTTGGTGTTCCCTGAAGTCCTTCTGCGTTACGAGCGGTCCACGGCGCTCGATCGTTGTGCGCATACACTTGACGGTATGCCCCTCTGATTCAAAAAGGGATATCTGATCGGGGTCGAGTTTATATACGCCCTGGTGCATGCAGTAGTGCCCGCCTTCATGCAGCGCCGTGAAGAGAGCGAAGGTCTCACTCTTCATAGTCGCGTTATCGATCAGGACGGTGCCGGCGGGCATGTCGATAGAGGATACTTTCATGCCAGACCGGTCAAAAACCATGATCGACTCGTCATTGAAGATCGTGGCGCCGGCAACGGGTACTTTCCCTTCGGGGTAGAAGATGTCCTGAAACTCAACCGTTACACCGAGATAGTTCTCCAGGAAATGAAAGGCGTCGACCTCCCCGGGAGTTACAAGCAGTTCAGGCCGGTAGTCCCTGACGACTGCCTCCGCGTAATCCTGTATATACAGATCCGTCACGATAGGCGTGCGGTCTTTATGGTAGCATCTGCAGCTGAAATCGATCATGGCGTGTTCTCCTGCTATATATGATCGTGCGGATCTCTCCGCGCTCGTGGGTGCGTTCTTTAGTGAGCATATATTACAACTCTGATTTTTATCTGTCAAGGTCGCAAGAGTGTACCATTTTTATCTAAACGCTTGACAGACTGTATTTCGGTATATATAATCAGGCCATAAAGCGAAACGGAGGTCGAAATGATCATGAGCTCCATTCAAAGCAAGAAGTATTATTCCGCCAAAGAGAAGGAAGAGAATGTAATCGGCAGGCGGATCGCCGAGGCGAGAAGGCTGAAAGGCATCAGCTGCCCGGAACTGAGCCGCATCCTTTTGGAACAGGGATCGAAGATCAGTTCCCAGGTCATCAACAAGTGGGAAAACGCATATGCCGTTCCTACCGGGTATCAGCTGATCGCACTGTGCCACGCCCTGGACATTGAGGACGGCCTTTCTTTCTTTACCAAAGGCTATAAGCCGGATCTGAACGCAGAAGGAATGAAGAAGGTTCAGGAATACCGGGAAGTACTAGTCGCATCCGGCATGTACTCTTTCAGAGAGCGGGTTATGGGCAAAATCATTCGGATGCCCATCTCTCCGATCCGGGCCTCCGCCGGTACCGGCAACTACATCGATGAGGCCGATTTCGAGATGACCGACGTCAACGCGGATGACGTTCCGGCCGGGGCTGACTTCGGTATCTATGTAGGCGGTGACAGTATGGAGTCTATCTACCATGACGGGCAGCTGGTCTGGGTGCAAAAGAGCAGCGAGATCCTGCCCGGTCAGGTCGGTATCTTCCTCTATGACGGAGACAGCTATATTAAGATGTATTCTGAGCGCATCCCGGACAATCCGGAGGAATTCACCTCCAGCGACGGCGTGATGCACATGCAGCCGGTCCTTGTTTCCTACAACAAGAACTATCCTGACAGGGTCATTCGTCCGGGCACGGATTTCAGAGTTTTCGGGCGGGTGCTCTGAAAGTCCGTTTTTCGGGACACCTTTTCTGTTAGGATTAGTGTAGAGGTTGGATTGCAAAAGTGAAGATCCGGTCAATTATGCGGGAAGGAAGGTCTTTTACATGAAGCAGTATGACGTGAAGTGCCCTCTGTGCGGCACCTTGAACCGCGGTCTCTATCTTGATGAGACCGAAGGTTGGATGGAATGTGAGCACTGCCATGAGACGGTGCGTGTTCAGGAATACGTAAAGCTGAAAAAGATCCCTGTGTTTAACATGGACCGCATTGCCGTGAGCCGCGTCACGGCTTCCGCGTAAGAGCGGAGCGAGGAGGGAGCTCATGGATACGATCAGGCGTGTGGAAGAGCTCTCCTATGCTAAAGGCATTTCCCTTGCGCAGCTTGCCAGGTTGAGCGGAGTCTCCAATTCCACACTGAAAAACGCGAGAAGCAGAAACTACCAGCTTAGTGTTGATACGATCGAGCGGCTTTGTGCCGGCCTCGGTATCACGATGAGCGAATTCTTTGACACACCTGACTGCCGTATAAGCGGCAGCTGATTTTCGAGAAAGGAGGTTGCGGTATGGCCGTGCCTGTGCGTTCCAAACCAGAGCGGGTATACGTAAACGTGGTTCTGTCCGTTGACAGCACAGGCTTTATGAAGCCGTCCGCTATAAGATGGGCAGACGGACGGACCTTTGATATTGAGCGTATCCGCGACTTCCGGCCGGCCTCGACCGCCGGCAACGATATCAAGGGCGACTGTTATACCGTGGTCATCAAGGGGCAGGACAGGTACCTTTTCTTTGAAGAGGCAAATCCCCACTTCTCCGGACGCCTGGGAAGATGGTTCGTGGAGGTGAAGGCTTAGGCATGGGAAGCGATCATGTCTACATAGCGATAGATCTGAAATCCTACTATGCCTCCTGCGAATGCGCCGACCGGAAATTCGATCCACTCACCACGAACCTTGTCGTAGCGGATATGAGCCGGACGGAGAAAACTATTTGTCTGGCTGTTTCCCCGTCGCTGAAAGCGCACGGTGTTCCCGGGCGTCCGCGATTGTTCGAGGTCATCCAGAAAGTCAAGGAGATCAACGCGAAACGCCTGCGTGAATACCGTAAGAGCATTGGAGACTGGAAAGCGGAGTTCAGGGATAAATCCTTTGACGCGGAGGCGTTGGCGGAAGACCCGTCGATGCAGCTGGACTACATCGTCGCGCCGCCGCGGATGGCACGGTATATGGAGGTGTCATCCAAAATATACGGGATCTATCTGAAGTACGTAGCAAAGGAAGAC
>CACXEL010000248.1 GCA_902766655.1 uncultured Lachnospiraceae bacterium
GAAGAAAAAGCTTAGACTGAATATCAATCTGAAGAGCCGGCATCTTCTCATCATTCTGCTCATTCTCTGCGGAGGTCTCGCCGTCACGACCATGACGACCGGCATTGTCAGGGAGCCTGTGCGCGGCGTATTCCTCGATCTGGTCGTGCCCTTCCAGAACGGAGTCAATAAGATCGGCACCAGGCTGGCCAGGGCCTTTTCGGGTTTTCAGGACGTCCAGAAGCTGTCTGAGGAGAATGAAGCCCTGCAGGCCAGGGTCGATGAGCTCATTTTCGAGAACAACGCCCTCCTCCAGTCTCAGACGGAACTCGACCGGCTGACAGCCCTCTATGATCTGGATCACCAGTATACCGAGTACAACAAAGTGGCTGCCCAGGTCATCGCCAAGGATTCCGGCAACTGGTACAATACCTTCGTCATCAACAAGGGCAAAAGTGACGGTCTGGCCGTGGACATGAACGTGATAGCAGGCGGCGGTCTCGTGGGCATTATCACGGAGACCGGCAACAGCTGGTCCGTGGTTCGCGCCATCATTGATGATTCGAGCAACATTTCGGCCATGGTCGCCTCCACCTCCGATACCTGCATAGTGAGCGGAGACCTGGCTCTCTTCAACAGCGGCAAGATCAAGTTCTCGGAGCTCAGAGACCGGGACAACATCGTCATGGAGGGGACCCGGATCGTGACCTCCAACATCTCCACCAAGTACCTGACGGGTCTTCTGATCGGCTACGTGGGCAGTGTTTCCATGGATGCCAACAACCTGACCAAGTCCGGCTCCATCATCCCGGCTGCGGATTTCAAAAATATCCGCGAGGTGCTTGTCATCACCGATTTGAAACAGACAAAGGAGAATTCCGATTGAGAAGGAAAGCAGTAGTGCTCCTCATCACAGGGATCTTTCTTCTCCTGCAGACCACGGTTCTTTCGCGTCTGCCCTTTGCCGCCGTCACGCCGGATATCATGATGGTCCTGACGGTCTCCATGGGGTTCATGCAGGGGAAGAAGGAAGGGCTTATGACCGGTTTTGTGAGCGGTCTTTTTATTGACCTTATTTCCGGGAGCTTTTTCGGCGGTCATGCCTTTCTCTATATGATGGCGGGATATTTCTCCGGCTTCTTCTGCCAGATCTACTTTGACAACAGTGTCCGTCTGCCCCTCATGCTTACGGGGGCCGGCGAGACCTTCCTCAATCTGGCCATATATCTCTCCACTTTCCTCCTCCGCGGAAAGCTGGCGTTCGGGAAATACCTGGAAATCATCATTCTTCCGTCGGTGGTCTTCACCGTCCTCAGCACCCTCGTGGTCTATCCCGTCCTGTATAAGATCAATCACCTGCTCGTGGAAAGGCAGAAGGAGGCCAGCAGTTCCTTATGGATAAGAGAATAATCAAATGGTTCAGGCGGGTCAGGATCGGCCGCACGTCGATCATGGCCATCGTCTTTCTGACGATGTCCTTCTTCCTGATCCACCGGATCTACAATCTTCAGATCATTAACGGCGCGGAGTACAGGAACAACTTCTCCATGCAGACGAAGCGAACCCGTACTCTGAAGGCGACCCGCGGTAATATTTATGACAGGAACGGCAACATTCTTGCCTACAACGAGCTTTCCTATTCGCTGACGCTGACGGACGCCGGAACCTATGAAACCAAGCGCGCCAAGGCCCTTTACCTGAACGGCGAGGCCTACCGGATATCAAAGATCCTGCAGTCCCACGGGGACGCACTCAGCAACGATTTCCATATTGTGCTCGGGGAGGAGAGCGGAGACTATGAATTCGACGTCACAGGCATTTCCCTCCTCAGATTCAAGGCCGACGTTTACGGTCATGCCTACACGGACGACCTGACGGATGAGCAGGTGGCCGCCACGGCCCGCCAAATGATGGATTACCTGATCTCGGAGAAGGGCTATGCCATCATCCGCGAGGTCCGGCCCTACACAGAGGAGGAGTTCCTGGCCAACGGTCTGCCCGTTGAGCTGACCCGGCAGGACATTCTGGATATCGTCTACGTCCGCTACCAGCTCTTTACTACCAGCTTCCGTAAGTACGTGCCCGTTACCATCGCGACCAACCTTTCGGATGAATCCGTGGCTGACCTGATGGAGCAGAAGGCCACACTGACCGGTATCGACATCGTGGAGGACACGATCCGCGTCTACAATTCGCCCGAGGCTTTCGCGTCCCTCATCGGATACACCGGCAGGGTGTCGGCCGAGGACCTGAGCGAGCTCCAGGCTGTCAATTCCAGCTATACATCCACCTCGATCGTAGGCAAGTCCGGTATCGAGAAGATCATGGAGACCTCCCTCCAGGGCTTTGACGGAGAGGAGACGGTGTACGTCGACAATCTTGGCAAGGTCCTCAAGGTCGACGAGGAGGCCACCATCAGCCCCAGGGCGGGCAACAACGTCTATCTGACCATCGACAGGAATCTTCAGGTCGCCGTTTACCATATGCTGGAGCAGCGGATCGCTGGTATTCTGGAGACCAACATCATCGATGCCAAGGAGTTCGACGCATCCGGCACGACCGATACCGCGGCCATCAAGATCCCGATCTACGACGTCTTCTATGCCTTCTTCAACAACAATATCCTGGACATGGACCATTTCACCGCGGATGACGCATCCGAGACGGAGCGGACCCTGGCATCCGCCCTGGCGACCAAGCAGGAGGAGGTCTTCGCCGAACTGGACAGGGAGCTGACCGGCACGGAGCCCCTTCCCTACAACGAGCTGACCGACGAGATGAAGGAGTATGAGAGCTACATTGTCAACAACCTTCTCATGTCCAAGACGAAGGTACTGAACAGCTCGGCTATCGACAGGCAGGATGCGACTTTCCTGGCCTGGACCCGGGATGAGAGCATCTCCCTCAAGGAGTACCTGACCTACGCCGCAAGCCGCAACTGGATCGATATCACCGCCTTCACGACGGATGATACCTATCTTGACTCGGCGGAGATCTATGACCTTTTGTCGGAGTACATAAAGGAGTACCTCTCCACGGACAAGGACTTCAGCAAGAAGCTTTACAAGTACCTGCTCCTCGAGGACCGCATCACAGGAGGACAGCTGGTGAGGATCCTCTACGACCAGGGTGTCTTCTCGACGGATGACGGCATCTACGAGAACTTTGTCGGCGGGGATATGAAGGTCTTCGACCTGATCCTGCTCAAAATCCACAACCTGGTCCTCACGCCGGCCATGCTGGCTCTGGACCCCTGCTCGGGCTCCGCGGTCGTCACAGACCCACAGACCGGGGAGATGCTTGCCTGCGTCACTTATCCGGGCTATGACAACAACCGTCTGTCCAACAGTATGGACGTGGCC
>CACXEL010000249.1 GCA_902766655.1 uncultured Lachnospiraceae bacterium
ACATAGTCCAGAGTGGTGATGTCGAAGTTGTCGATCATGGAGTAGGTGTCCGGGCCTTCATAGGCGACGGTCTCGACCTCTTCCGTGGCAGCTTCGGGGGCCTCTGCCTCTTCAGTGCCGGCAGCCTCGGTCCCTTCAGTTGCAGCAGCCTCTTCTGTGGTGGCAGCGCCCGCGTCAGCAGCGGGGGCAGCGCTGGAAGAAGAGGATCCGCCGCAGCCTGCAAGAAGGCCGGTGCACATGGTAGCAGCCATCAAAGCAGCGAGCAGTTTCTTTGATTTGATCATTGTTAGTTCCTCCCTTTGTTAATATATGCGAAAACGCTTTTCATGCGTTTACGTCCTTATTAAAACAAATCTTCATCGATTTTATACCCTGAAGTCCGTAATGTCAATCGCACCGCCCCGCCCTTCAGGTGTTTTTGGGACAGAGGACGCTGCCTATGGCCGTTTTTCAGATTTCTTCACGGCTTCTCCCGGAAATGAATTCATTTCCCGATCCTGCCTGTCAGTTGATCAACAGGTCCTGCAGACTTCTCTTTGGCACGTAGTGGACGTCATTCTCATCCCGGTAGTAAGCGGTCCTGCCGTCCTCTCCCACCTCGGTGAGGACGATGGTCTCCGCCGGCTTTCCAAGGGCGATCACCAGCATGGGGCGGAGGTTCTCGGAAAGGCCAAGACCCGTCCGGACGTCCTCAGGAACGAAGTTGCCGATCATGCAGCCGCCTAGACCCTCCTCCGCCGCCATGAGCAGGATGCTCTGGGCGACGATGCCGATATCCTTCATGAAGCGGTTCAGGTTGTCCGAGATCTTCGTGTCCTGGCAGATCACGATGAAAGCGGTCGGGCACATGCCGGGGTGCGGCAGCTTCATCTGCGGCAGCTGCCTGGCCCACTTGACGCGGCACTGGAGCTTGTCCACGTCCGCCTTGTCCCAGGCGATGAAGTACTTGAGCGGCTGGATGTTGACGCTGGAGGCGCAGAGCCTGGCGCCGTCGACATAGTTCATCAGCTGCTCCCGGGTGAAGGTGTAGCTCTCGTCGTAACCGCGGTAGCTTCTGTTCTTTACAATCAGATCCTTGACCATAGCTTTCTTCCCATGCAGTGTTCTGTTTTGCGGGCGCATCCCGGACCTTACGACCGGGTGGTTCTTCCTGCCAAGATAGACGAGGATGAACCTCGCCTCAATTTAACACTTCACTGCTTTAATGTGTCGATTTCAAAAACAATACATATATATTAGCAGATAGACTGGTCAAGTTCAACAAATAGTATAAAAAAGTGTGAGAAAAAGAGTCATCTTTGATCCGGCCGGATTAACATAATCCTTCTGTGTCCGTCTTTTTCCTGAAAGGTCAGGCAGCCGGGCCGCAATCCCTGTAAAAAGTGCATCAAGCGCCGCTTCCGTCAGTCTGCGGCGCTTTCATGCCATATCTTCCCTTATCCTTTCAGGACCTCCCCAAGAGGCGCCCTTCCGCGCTTCCTGACGCACTCCATGATTCCCAGGGGCGTCAGATCGACAATCTCGACCGGTACATGTTCCCGCCGGGCCATCTTCCGCATGACGTTCACCAGCTCCTCCTGATGGTCTTTATTTTCCATATTGATGAAGTCAACGAGGACCATGCCCGAAAGGTTCCTGAGCCGGATCTGGCGCAGGACTTCGGCCGCCGCCTCCAGGTTGATCCGGCGGTAATTCTCCTCCGGGATCCGGCCGCGGGCGCATTTCCCCGTGTTCACGTCGATGGAAATGAAAGCCTCCGTCCGCTCGATCACGAGATACCCCCCGCAGGGCAGCCAGGCCACCCGGTTCATGAGCTTGTCAAGCTCGTGGGGCAGGGAGTAGAGCCCGGCCAGCGTGAGAGATCTGTTCTTCACCAGCATTTCCTCTTCCGTCCTGCTTCCGCCCGTCAGCTCCGGCACCTCTGCCAGCCTCGCAGCGATTGCCGGCACGTCCGTAAACACCCTGTCCGGCGTGGTCCGGAGATCCCGCAGCATCTCGATATAGAAGGGATCCGGCCTGTACACGCAGGTCCCCGGCGACGCCTTCTCTGCATCCGCCATCACTTTGTCCCAGCGAGCGCAGAGACGGCCAATCTCCTCCAGCACCTCTGCCTTCGTGGACTGGGCGGCATTGGTCCTGAGGAGGACCTGGCGGTCCTCATAGTTCAGCCCCTCTGTCCATTTTCTGAGCAGGGCCTTCTCCTCGTCGCTGAGCTTGCCGGAAAATGCAAACCCCCGTCCGCTCTTCACCACCGCCAGCCTCCCGGCCATGGACAAGGCCGAACGCGCCGTGGGATTTTTCCTGTCCACCGCGTCCCGCGAGATCTGCACGAGGAGGTGCCCGGCGTTCATCCCGCTCTTCCACCCCGGCAGAAAGCAGATCTCATCTCCCCGGAACCGGACGAAGGCGCCCCCGATGTTGCGCACCACCTTGTCAAGGCAGCCCACATAAATCTCGTCCACCAGGCTCCGCTCCTCCCGAGGCCGGATATCCAGCTCCGAAAGCTTCATGTCCTCATAAAGCGCCGCCGCGAGGAAAGCTTTCTCCTCATATTCAATTTCCGCGATTATGAAATCAAGCATATCTTACTCCTAGGGTTTTTGAGAATCAGGGACGGTCCTTTTTTCTCAAAATCAGATATTTTGAGAAAAAAGGACCGTCCCTGATTCTCAAAAAGCCCGCCCGGTCCCGGACAAGGGAACCATTCCATCTGTGTAGCAGTCCAGGCGCAGAATCCTCAAAGCGTACTCGTCGTAGGGAATGCCCAGCCGCCCGCACAGCGTCTCAACGACGGCCTCAGGCTTCAGATTATTGACACTTCCAGCGGACACACGCAGGAAAATGCCCGCATGGCACCCGCGCAGAGCTTCGTCGAGCTCCTCAGCAGGCAGGACCCGCCATTCGAATACCAACGGACGAATGTCTACGTCCGACTCGGTCTTCTTGGTGACCTTGTGATACATGATGGAAGGCTCGGCGAAGAGGGAAGCGAAAGCCGCGGGGAGGTCCTCATTTTCGAGGAAGCCTTCAGAAAAGCCCAGCATGTAGTCGGCGGCGCGGACCATGGCCATGACCTTGTCGCCCTTCTTCTCGACGACCCGGCACATGGAGATGATCTCGACGCCCTCGGGCATCTCCCTGTTCAGCATTTCCACCAGCTCCTCCGACGGCGGCACGGGCGGAAGCTCATCGTTCACGAGGCCGAAGGCCTCCAGGCGGATGAGTTCATTTTTCTCCAGCGGGAAGGGGTCGCGGTAGGCCAGCTCCACGTCGAAATAGTCGCCCAGGCACTCGTCGCCCACGCCCAGCGGGGCGCCGAAGGAGAGGATCATGTGGGGGCTGAAGCCCTTGGTGAACGCGGCCTTGATGCCGCTCCGGCGGATGGCCTTCTGGAAAAAGCGCATGAAATCCAGGTGGCCGATGTAGCGGATCGGACCCGTCTTCTTGAATTTGACCCTTACTGTCATGCCTCCTTCTCCCTCCTGTCATAGCAGATCCCGCCGCCGAAGCACCGGGCGCCGCAGCCCGAACACTGCTCGCGGCAGTTGGGCGTGGTCTTCCCCTCCAGGGCCCTCTTCCACTCGCGGACCATGAAGGCCTTGGTGACGCCGATATCGATGAAGTCCCAGGGAAGGATCTCGTCAAGGGACCGCTCCCTGAGCGTGTAGAAGTCCGGATCGATCCCGCAGGAAATGAAAGCCTGATCCCAGATCTCCATCCGGAACATATCCGCCCAGGCGTCAAAAAGCGCACCCATCTCGTAGGCCTTGAGAATGGCCGGCGCGAGCCTCCGGTCGCCCCTCGCGAAAATGCCCTCCAGCACCGTCACGTCCGCGTTGTGATACTGGTAATGGATGCTCCTCTGGTTGGTCTGGGCCCTGATTTCTTCCTTGACCGTCTTGGCGAAGCCCAGGTACTCCCTCTGGTTGAACATGGTCGCCCACTGGAAGGGGGTGAATGGCTTGGGGACGAAGAAGGATGTGCTGACGTTGATCTCGCACTTGCCGTTCCGCTTGTCCTTGGGGATCTCGTAGTAGTTGTCGCAGATGGCCTGGGCCAGGTGGGCGATGCCCCTCCGGTCCTCATCGGTCTCGGTGGGCAGGCCCAGCATGAAGTAGAGCTTGACCTTGTTCCAGCCGCCCCGGAAGGCCATGCCCGAGCCGGTCATGATGTCCTCCTCGGTGATGCCCTTGTTGATGACGTCCCGGATCCGCTGGGTCCCGCCCTCGGGGGCGAAGGTCAGCGAGCTCTTCTTCACGTCCTGGACCTTGCTCATGACGTCCAGGGAGAAGTTGTCGATTCTGAGGGAAGGCAGAGAGATATTGACCACCTTGGACTTGTAGTTGTCGATGAGCCAGGTCAGGATCTCCGGCAGGTCCGTGTAGTCGCTGGAGCTTAAGGAGCTCAGGGAAATCTCCTCATAGCCCGTATTCTCCAGCATGGCCCTGGCGTAGTCCTTCAGGCATTCCACCGGCTTCTCCCTTAAGGGGCGGTAGATCATGCCCGCCTG
>CACXEL010000250.1 GCA_902766655.1 uncultured Lachnospiraceae bacterium
CCCTCGATGGAGCCGAAGTTGCCGTGGCCGTCCACCAGGACCTGGCCCTTCTTGAAGTCCTGGGCCATGACCACCAGGGAGTCGTAGATCGAGCTGTCCCCGTGGGGGTGGTATTTACCCATGGTATCGCCGACGATACGGGCTGACTTCCTGTATGGCTTGTCGTAGCGGGTGCCCAGCTCGTACATGTCGTAGAGGACGCGCCGCTGGACCGGCTTGAGGCCGTCCCGCACGTCCGGCAGGGCCCGGGACACGATGACCGACATGGCGTAGTCTATGTAGTTCTTCTGCATGATCTCCGAGTAGTCAGTTCTGATGATCTGCTCCTCGTACTCCTGCTTGTCTGTTATTTTCCCCATGGCTTATCCTTACACATCCAGCTCCGCGTCGCGGGCGTGCTCGTAAATGAAATCCCTCCTGGGAGGCACCTCCGTCCCCATCAGGACCTCGGTTATGTCCGAGGAGAGACGGGCATCGCCGATCTCGATCCGGCGCAGGCGGCGGGTCTTCGGGTCCAGTGTGGTCTCCCAGAGCTGGTCCGGGTCCATCTCGCCCAGGCCCTTGTAGCGCTGGAGGGTGAATTTCTGGTTTTTGTGGGCCTTGCGATACTTCTCCAGAGCCTTGTCGTCGTAGAGATACTCTCCTTCCCCCTTGGAGGGAACGACCTTGTAAAGGGGCGGCATGGCTATGTAGACATGTCCCTCGTTGATGAGCTCGGGCATGTAGCGGTAGAAAAGCGTCAGGAGCAGGGTCCCGATGTGGGCGCCGTCGACGTCGGCATCCGCCATGATAATGATCTTGTCGTAGCGGAGCCTCGTGATATCGAAATCGTTGCCGTAGCCCTCGGAGAAGCCGCAGCCGAAGGCCGTGATCATGGTCTTTATTTCCGCGTTGGCCAGGACCTTGTCGATGCTGGCCTTCTCCACGTTGAGGATCTTGCCCCGGATGGGCAGGATGGCCTGGTAGTTGCGGTCCCTGGCCGTCTTGGCGGAGCCACCGGCGGAATCGCCCTCGACGATGAAGATCTCGCACTTCGAAGCGTCGCGGCTGATGCAGTTGGCCAGCTTCCCGTTGGTGTCGAAGGAGAATTTCTGGCGGGTCAGGAGGTTGGTCTTCGCCTTCTCCTCGGCCTTGCGGATCTTGGCGGACTTCTCCGCGCAGCCCAGCACGACCTTGAGGACGTCCAGGTTCCGGTCAAAGTAGTGGGGCGCCTTCTCTGCGATGACCTTGGCCGTCACGCGGGCGGCATCCGGGTTGTCCAGCTTGGTCTTGGTCTGTCCCTCGAACCGCGGGTCCGGGTGCTTCACGGAAATGACAGCCGTCATCCCGTTCCGGATGTCCGGCCCGGTAAAGTTGGCGTCCTTGTCCTTTAAGATGCCCAGCTCCCTGGCGTAGCTGTTCATGACCTGGGTGAAGGCGGTCTTGAAGCCCGTCAGGTGGGAGCCGCCGTCGGCGTTGAAGATATTGTTGCAGTAGCCCATGACGTTCTCATGGAATTCATTTACATACTGGATGGCCGCCTCGACCTCGATGCCCTCATCGCTCCCCTTGATGTAGATGGGCTCTGTCAGGCACTCAGACTTCTTGTTCATCTCGCGGACGAAGCCCACGATGCCATCCGGCTCGTGGTAGACCTCCCGCTTCTCTTCGTCGCCCCGCAGGTCACTGAAGGTGATGGTCAGTCCCGGGTTCAGGTAGGCGGTCTCGTGGAGCCTGGACCGGACCTCCGTCGCCGAGAACCGGGTGACCTCGAAGATCTCCGGGTCCGGCAGGAAGGTGACCGTGGTGCCCGTCTCCTTTGTCTTTCCGATGACAGGCAGGAGGCCGTTCACGAGCGGAAGATCCGGCTTGCCCTGGGCGAAATGGTCGTGGTGGATCGCGCCGTCCCTTTTTATTTTGATATCCAGCCAGAGGGACAGGGCGTTGACGACGGAGGAGCCGACGCCGTGGAGACCGCCCGAGGTCTTGTAGGCCTCGTTGTCGAACTTGCCGCCTGCGTGGAGGGTGGTATAGACAAGTCTCTCGGCGGGAATGCCTTTCTCATGCATGCCCACCGGAATGCCGCGGCCGTCGTCGGAGACCGTGCAGGACCCGTCCTTGTTCAGGGTGACCTCTATGTGCGAGCAGAAGCCGGCCAGATGCTCGTCCACCGCGTTGTCCACGATCTCGTAGATCAGGTGGTTGAGTCCCTTGCGGGAGGTGCTGCCGATATACATGCCCGGCCTCACCCGGACCGCTTCCAGTCCTTCCAGGACGTGTATGCTTTTCTCATCATATTCTCTGTTGGATGCCATAACGAACCTCCTCGTGGGAGGGATTATAGCATAACGAACATTTGTTTGCAACTCTTTTTGTAACTATTCGGTCCCGGAGAAGGATGAACATGCCCGGCCAGGCGAGACCGGCTGCCGGGCTTACTCATTGATCCACATGAGAGGGCTTACCGGGAGCCTCCGGAACATGAAAAAAAGCAGAAACCCGAATCAGGTTTCTGCTTTCTGAGGAGTAGCCGGTAAGGGAATCGAACCCTTGTTTCCGCCGTGAGAGGGCGGCGTCTTGACCCCTTGACCAACCGGCCATGCGTTCAACGCTTGTTTATAATAACCCAGCTTCCGGGAAATTGCAAGCACTTTTTTGAAAAAATTGAAAATTTTTTACAACTCCCGAAAAACGCGGAGACCGGCCCGGACATGGGCGGCCTCCGCGGCTTTCATTTCAACTATGTATCATTCGCTCTGGCAGTAATCCGTGTTGCGGTTGGGGTCGAAGAACTGGGCCACGTTGTTGATGCCCAGGACCTCGAAGTCATAGCTGTAGGTCCTGTGGGAGGTGGCGCTCTCGGTCATGGCATTGTAGAAGGTAACGCCGTCCAGGGCCACGCGGCCGGTGCGGACGTACTCATTGCCGAACTCGGTCCAGCCGATGTTGCCGTCCACGTTGCAGAAAATGTTGAAGCCCTGGCTCTTGAAGTACTGGTACTTCTCATTGTCTGCTGTGTAACCGTTCACAATACCGATGTCGCCGCCAAAGGCGAAGATGATCTTGTCAGTCTCGCCGATGCAGGTTCCGACGGCGATCTTCCACCTCTCGTGGTCGCGCTGCAGGGCCTCGAGGGAGGCGCTGGAAGCGTTGATGTGGCCGTAGGTATGGCTGGCGAAGGTCCAGCCTGCCTCCTTCAGGGCGTTGGCGACCTTGGTGGCCGCGGCCACGTCGGTGTCGAAGTCATACTCCGGATGATTTCTCAGGAAGTTCTTCTGGGCCTCGTTGAGGTCGGCGCCGTCCGGGCCTTCCTTGTAATAGTCGTTGGTCCTGTAGCCGAAAATGCCGTTGTACCCGGTCAGGGCGATGGTGGGCCTGGCTCCCTTGTAGCTGAAGCCCTCGTGCTCCTCGATGAAGGTGTCGATGAGCGGGAC
The DNA here is from genome assembly GCA_902766655.1 of uncultured Lachnospiraceae bacterium. Classification (GTDB taxonomy): domain Bacteria; phylum Bacillota; class Clostridia; order Lachnospirales; family Lachnospiraceae; genus Chordicoccus. The sequence goes on from CACXEL010000250.1 coordinate 3,414, forward strand.
CATGTCGTAGTCACCGATCTTGGTGACGCCGTCCACGTCCACGAACTCGCACTTGACCTTGCCGTTCTCATCCACCACCAGGCGGTCCGCGTAACCCTGGGCACCCCTCTCACCGTAGGAGTGATAGTAGCTCAGGTCGTCCTCGGACATGATGAGCGGCTTCTTGTTCGCGGGCAGGAGGAGGTTGGTGTTCTTGGTCATCGTGACCTTACCGTCATCGCTCTTCGTCTTGACGACCAGGTCGTCCAGGGAAATGAGAACATATCCCGCGTTGTACATATCCTCCATGCAGGCCTTGAACTCAGCCACCGTCGCCATGGCCTTGTTGTTCTTCTCCACGCGCTCCTCGGTGCAGGTGGCGGATGCGATGAGTCCGCGGCTGTCGTTGAGCAGGGAGTGGAAGAAAACATGGGGTGACGTGGCCACATTCACTGCCGAGCATGTGCTCTTCTCAGCGGTGATCTGGCTGATCATGACCGTCATGTCGTTGTCGTTCCCGTAGCCCTCGTAGCTCTGGATGGCAGCCAGGGCCGTGTCGTAGTCATAGGACTTCCAGGCAGTCCTGGCGAAGGCCAGAATGCCGTCCCGGTCGGTCGGAACGCTGGAAAGGTCCACATCGTTGTAGTCGCCGGCCGTCGCACCCTCGGCGGTTCCAGCCCCTTCTTCTGTCCCCTCCGTGCTGCCTTCCGCCGTGCCTTCCTGAGTCTCTTCCACGCCGGCGCCGTCCTGTCCGGAAGATGCTTCTCCGCTCTCCGTTCCGGCCGTGCCGCCTTCGGTCACCACGTCGTTGGAGATGGATCCCGTCTGGTCAGTCTTCTGCTTTTTCCTGGTGAGCCGGCCGGCCACGGCGATGACCGCGATCAGGACACAGACCAGGAGGACGAACACGATCGTCCTGGCGATCAGGGCCTGCTGTCTGCGGCGGCGCCGCTTCTCCGCCCGGCGCTTTCTGCGCTTTCGCTGCTCGGCTAAATCCTCTTCGTTGGTTGGCATTTCTTTCCTCCTTATAATTGTTTAAACTCCCCTGCCCCTGAGGGCAGGACCTTTATCCCCGTAAAAGTCTGACGGAATGGGGCGGTATGTCGTACCGGCCATCCAGGTCCAGGCTTTTATTTTCAACAAGCTCCGTCTTCTGCCCCCTCAGGTAGTCCCCATAGACCGTGAAGGGCGTATCCTCCAGGTTGAAGAGGGCGTAGACGCATTCGCTGTCCGTCTTCCGCTCGAAGACCAGCTGGCGGTTGGTCACCTGGACATTGCGGTAGCCGCCGTAGGCGAGGGCCTTCTCGGTGTCCCGGATCTCAATAAGGCGGCGGACGAGGTCCGTGGTCTCATTCCACTCCGGCGAGGTGACAGCCGGCCGGAGGGCGTCGTCGCCATCCTGCTTCCGCCCCTTGATGCCCCACTCGCTGCCGTAGTAGATGCAGGGAATGCCCGGCATGGCGAAGAGGAGGCCCCAGGCCACCGGCAGGTTGGCCGGTTCGTCCAGAATGCTGGCTATGCGGGAGACGTCGTGGTTGTCGATAAATGAGAACAGGTGCCGCCCCCGGTAGAGGCACCAGGGCTCGGACCCGAACTGGCGGTTATAGGAGAAGGAGATCTCGAAGAAATTTTTGCTGTTGATGCTCGAGTAGATCCCCTTGTAGCACTCATAGTTGGTGACGGAGTCCAGCATGCCGTCGGCGATGTAGGGGTTGTAATCCCCGAAGAGGGCCTCGCCCATGAGGAAGAAGTCCCGCTTCTCCGCCCCTGTCACCTGCCTGAGTTCCCGCATGAAATCCCGGTCCAGGCAGTAGGCCACGTCCAGCCTGAGCCCGTCGATGTCGAACTCCCGGATCCAGCGGCGGACGCAGTCAAAGAGGAAGTCCCTGACCTCCCGGTTCCGCAGGTTGAGCTTGACAAGCTCGTAATGGCCTTCCCAGGCCTCGTACCAGAAGCCATCGTTGTAGCCGGTGTTTCCGTCGAAGCTGATGTTGAACCAGCCCGTGTAGCGGGAATCCCATTTCTTCTCCCGCACGTCCCGGAAGGCGAAAAAGTCCCGGCCCACATGGTTCAGGACGCCGTCCAGGAGGACCTTCATCCCGGCCGCGTGCAGGGCCCGCGAGACCTCAGCGAAGTCCTCGTTGGTGCCCAGCCGGCAGTCCACCCGCGTCATGTCGGTGGTGTCGTAGCCGTGGGCTATGGATTCGAAGAGCGGGTTGAAGAGGACCGCCCTGACTCCCAGCTTTTCAAGGTGGGGAATGAAGTCCTTCACCTTGAGGATCCGGTGCGCAAGCTTTCCGTCGTTGACCCTCGGCGCACCGGTGAAGCCGATGGGATAAATCTGGTAAAATGTATCTTCAAATGCCCACATGAATGGTCTCATTTCCTGTTCTGATAATTGTTCTTCGGCTTCGGACCAAAAAACTGGTTACATTTTACCAGAGAAGGCCTTCGCACGCAAGTGCTGAGGGGAATCCGGAGGAAATGGGAGAGCCATATATCGGAAAAACGGCTGCCGGCCAAACCTGCCGGCAGCCGCGCACTTTCAGCTCAGTCTGTCGTAACCGGAAATGAAATCCCTGATCCGGCCCATGATGATATCCACGCCGCCTTCCTTCTCGGATTCTACGTTGAGCGGAATGACCGGGTCGTGGAGCGACATGCGCAGAAGCAGCCAGCCCTTGACCTCCTCATCGTCGAAGGCGATCCGTATGCCCTCATAGTTGGGGGATACGATATGGAAACGCGGATCCTTCTCCGCGAAGGCCCTGAAATCGTCGAGAACCTGGTGGCCGTACGCGCCGAAGTCATCTCCGGCGATATGATAGCGGAACTCGCGGGACTCAGCCGGAGAGCCGAGATCGGCGATCAGCTCCTCCACTCTGCGGCCCTCCTTCTTCAGGGCAGCCATCTTGCAGATGATCTTGACGCAGAGGTAGGCACCGTCATCGGAGAAGTAATTCTCCTTGAGGGCCCCGTGGCCGCTGGTCTCGATGGCCAGCTGGCAGTCCTCTCCGGACGCGTTCAGCTCGATTCCCTTGTTGATGACGTTCTTGTAGCCGCGCTTGAAGCGCAGATGCTTCATCCCCAGCTTCTCGGTCAGGAAGATGCCCAGCTCATCGCTGGTGACGGAGTCGGTAACGACCGTGCTGCCGGGATGTTTGTCGGAAAGGATCGCCGCCATGAGGGCGATCAGGGCATTGCGGTTGACCTCGGTGCCGTCCGCAAAGACCGCCGCCCCACGGTCGCCGTCACAGTCAAAAATAACGCCCAGGTCCGCGCCGGAGTCAAGCACAGCCTTGCGGATGGCGGCCATGGCGGCCTCGTTCTCGGGGTTGGGGATATGGTTGGGGAAGCTTCCGTCCGGATCCAGGAAGACGCTGCCGGATGTGTCCGCGCCCAGCGGAGCCAGGATCCTGTCCGCGAAAAAGCCGGCGGCGCCGTTGCCGGCGTCGACCACGATGTGAAGACCGGTCAGGGGATGCTCGTAGTCGGGCGCATCCACCTCGCGCTTGATGATATCCATCATATGGTCGCTGTAGGCGGTCTTCAGGTCAAAGGTATCGGCCTCCACCATCTCGGGGATCTCGATTTCGGGAAGGGCGGCCGCCGCTTTCAGTATTTCGGTGATGTCAGCCTTCTCCAGCCCTCCGTCCTTCGTGAAGAACTTGAGTCCGTTGCGGTTGAAGGGCAGGTGGCTGGCCGTGATCATAATGGCACCGTCAAAGGCGCTCACAGGAAGAACGGTGGAGATGAACATGGCCGGGGTGGAGACCAGCTCGCAGTCGAAGGCCTTTGTCCCCTCAAGACCTGTCAGCACGCCCATCTCAATTGCCTCCGCGGTCAGACGGCTGTCATGACCGACACCTATTCTCAGATCCTTTACTGCCTTGCCTGTTCTCTTTCCCAGCCACGCGGCAAAAGCCGCAGCGATCGCTGCGGCAATTTCCGGTGTCAGGTTCAGAGGCTCTTTATCCGTCGCGATTGCAGAACCCCGGACATCGCTCCCGTTCTGCAAGGGTTTGAATACAGACTCGAACCGTTCACTCATATCTTCAGGCCTCCTCGTCCTTGACTTCCTCGGCCACGACCTCTTCCACGGCCTCCTCAGCAGCTTCGGCAATCTCCTCGGCGGCATCGGCGACAGCCTCGGCAGCCTCAAGCTCGGCGGCGTCCGCCACTTCCTCGGCTTCCTTCTCGGCAGCCTCGGCGGCCTCCTCGGCACTTGTCTTGTCGGTGGCCTTGATATCGAGGATTTCATCCACGGCGTCCTTGAACTTGGCAGCGGCTTCCTTCGCAGCGGCGTCAGCCTTGTCCAGCTGGTCACGAAGGGTATTTCTCTCGTCCTGGGTCATTCTCTCAACGGAAATGACGGCGTCACGAACGACCTTCTTGATATTCTCGGCAGAGAAATCCGGCTTCTTATCCTTCATCTTCTTCCTGATGTCCTCGTTCAGGACCTTGCCCTCTTCCACGGTCAGCTCGCCCTTCTTGACAAGCTCCTCCACGATCTCGGCGGCCTTCTCGCCGGTGATGGCCACGGCGCCAACGCCTGCCAGGAACACTTTTCTGATTCCCTCGGAAAACTTCATATTATCCTCCTTTTCTCCCGACACAGGGATATATAACTCTGCCGCGCCTGCCAGACAAAGTGTGTATAATCGCTGCGGCGGCAATCAGGTTCGTTACAATTTTTAAGTATACCTGCTTTTTTTCAAAACAAAAGACTTTTCACAGAAAATTTACAATCTTTTCCCGAAATCGTGAGAAATGCCGCCGGCCCGCATCGGCAGAAGACACCACAGACAGAAAACATATGCTGCCCCTTTCGGCGCTGTCCGCAGCGGGAACAGGGCTGCCAGGGAGGCGTACGAGGCCTTGCGGGAATCTCTGCTTTCGACGCCGTCCGCAGCGCGAAAGGGACTGCGCACAGGCAGGCGCAGTCCCTTCTCCACTTCCTTATCAATTTGTTTCAGGCGTGCTCCGCCCTGAACAGGGTCACAAAGCCTTCCCCGGAAGGCTCCGCGATCTGTTCCATCTCCTCAGACCGGGAGGCGGCCGCTTCCTCGAAGCTTTCCGCCTCGAACCGGACGCAGGTGCCGCAGCTTGAGCTCAGAGATCTGGGCACGGGCATGAGGCTGGCCGGTATACCAAGGCCGTCACAGAGGCGCTTGAAACGGATGGCGCCGAAATGGGAGTAAAAAGTAGCGTAAAAGGTTCTCATTTCCGTAAGGTAAGTGTGAATTCTCCATCCTTCTCGGTGACCGTGGTGGTATAACCCTGGCTGCGGGCGAACCGGGTCACGTTCTCGCGGGAGGTCATGTTATCCACCAGAATGATATACTGTTTATCCCCGGATTTCAAGGCCTCTCGGGCCATGAGAACGGGCTCCGGGCAGGAAAGGCCCCTGGCATCCACTGTTTTCATCATTTATCCCCTTTCTTGAATGTGTTGAGGCAGGCGATGGCCAGGCACACGCAGATGCCGATGACGACGCCGATCTTGCCGTTCGCGGTCGGGCCCTCACCGGAGGAGGCCAGGCCGAAGTTGTGGCAGAAGGCCGCGCCGACGAGGAGGCCGAGGTAGGTGACCTGGGAGTCAGCGTTGCCTTCGCCGGAGAGGACCAGCTGTCTCAGCGGGCAGCCGCCCAGCAGGATAGCGGCGAAGCCGACCAGGTACATGCCCAGGAGGTTCCAGACGCCGTCCACGTGGGCGACAGGCTGTCCGGCGAATCCGAAGGTCACATAAGGTGTGCCGGTCGCGAGGCCGAGGATGACGTTGGTCACAAGGGCAGCCCCGAAGACAGCCACAAAACCGAGGATCAGCTTGTAGTCTTTAAAGAGGACTATGTCGCGGAGGCCGCCGGCCATGCAGAGGCGGGTCCGCTGGGCAAGGGCGCCGACCACAGCGCCGGCAGCCAGGGATACCAGCCAGAAGGCGTGCTTGGCGGCAGGGCCGCCGCCCGGCTCCGTGAAGAAAATGAAGGCAGGCGCCGCGACGAGCAGGATGAGGAAAATGACCTGCACTGCGGGAAGGACATAGCCGTCCCAGGCAGCCATGCGGTAGGTCCGCTTCAGGGAGTAGCCTTTATTCAGGAAGAAGACGCCGGTCAGGACGCCTCCGAAGAAGCCGACCAAGCCAAGGACCGCATTCAGATCCCCGCCGGCCAGACGAACGATCATGCGGAAGGGGCAGCCCAGGAACATGAGGCAGCCGACCATGACGAAGAAGCCGAGCACGAAACGGGTCATGGGAGCACTGCCGCCCTTGGAAGCGAACTCCTTGTTAAGGAGGGCCATGCAGAAGCTGCCCAGGATGATGCCGATGATCTCAGGCCGGATATACTGGACGGGCGCAGCCCTGTGCAGGCCCAGTGCGCCTGCGGTGTCGCGGATAAAGCAGGCGATGCAGAAACCCATGTTGACCGGATTTCCGAGAAGTACCAGCACGGAGGCGATCACGCCTATGACCGCGCCGGCGGCGATGATGGTCGTCTTTTCGTTGTTCATAAAAATCCCCCTTTTCCTTGACCCTGTGGAAGGCCGCAGGGTGCGGCCCGGGTCCTGTTTTATGACCGGTCAGAGTCCTCAGGCCGGAAACCGGGCAAGGCGCATTCCGTCCCCCTGCTTGATTCGGCTGCACCCGCACCACTTCATGCCCTTCGGACAATCGGTGAATATGGCCGCCTATACAAAAAGCCGGAGAGAATTACCCTGCCGACGTAATTCTGCCCCTCTGAAAGGCCCTGATCAGTTATAAATATTTTAGAATATAGAGAATTGTTTGACAAATACATTTTATTGATGAATTTTATGATTTATTTGATATAATAATAAATACTGCAGAACACGGTGCCGGGCATGAGACCCCGGCAGGAAAGGACAGATGAATGGATTTCAGACAGCTTCAATCCTTCTCCGAGGTGGTCCGCCAGGGCAGTTTTACCAAGGCCGCGGAGACGCTTTTCATTTCCCAGCCGACCATCTCCCTCCACATCCGGGAGCTGGAGAAGGAGCTGGGCGTGAGCCTCATCCGG
>CACXEL010000251.1 GCA_902766655.1 uncultured Lachnospiraceae bacterium
ATGCTGATGTGGACGGCGCACACATCGATACGCTGATGCTGACCTTCCTCTATCGCTTCATGCCGGAGCTCATCAAGCAGGGCCATGTATACCTGGCCACGCCGCCTCTCTATAAGGTCGAGCGGAACCGGAAGGTCTACTACGCCTACTCCGACGCCGAGCTCGAGAAGATCATGCGCGAGATCGGCCGCGATGCGGGAAATAAGATCCAGCGCTACAAGGGACTCGGCGAGATGGATGCGGACCAGCTCTGGGAGACCACCATGGACCCGGAAAAGCGGATCTTAAAGCGCGTCAACATGGATGAGGACGCCGCCTCCGAGATCGATCTGACCTTCACCACCCTCATGGGCGACAAGGTCGAACCCAGACGGGAGTTCATCGAGGAGAACGCCAAGTACGTAACGAATCTGGATGTCTGATGCCCAAGGCCCGGATATGTGTGAAGCACTGAAAAGAGGTAGCAATGGACGATAAAGTCTTTGATCAGATCCAGGAGGTAGACCTGAAAAAGACGATGGAGACTTCGTATATCGACTATGCGATGTCGGTCATTGTCTCCAGGGCCCTTCCCGATGTCAGGGATGGCATGAAGCCTGTCCAGAGAAGAATTCTCTGGTCCATGATCGAACTGAATAATACGCCCGATAAGCCGCACAGAAAATGTGCCCGTATTGTCGGCGATACCATGGGTAAATATCATCCCCATGGCGACTCTTCCATCTACGGATCCCTGGTCAATATGGCCCAGGACTGGTCGACCAGGTATCCACTGGTGGACGGTCACGGCAACTTCGGCTCCGTGGACGGCGATTCCCCCGCGGCCATGCGTTACACGGAAGCCAGACTTTCCAGGATATCCATGGAAATGCTGGCGGATATCAACAAGAACACCGTAGATTTCGTCCCCAACTTTGATGAGACCGAGAAGGAGCCGACGGTACTCCCGTCCAGGATCCCCAACCTCATCGTGAACGGCACGACCGGTATCGCGGTCGGTATGGCGACCAATATGCCGCCCCACAACCTGCGCGAGGTGGTCGGCGCCTGTGTCCGCATGATCAACGATAAGATCGAGGACAAGGATACGTCCATCGAGGCCCTCATGGGCATCGTGCAGGGGCCTGATTTCCCGACCGGAGCCATCATACTCGGCAGGCGCGGAATCGAGGAGGCCTACAGGACCGGCAAGGGCAAGATCATTGTCCGCGCTGTGACCAGGATGGAGACGAAGCCCAACGGCAAGACGGAGATCCTGGTCTCCGAACTCCCCTACCTGGTCAACAAGGCCAGACTCATCGAATCCATCGCCGAGCTGGTCAAGAACAAGAGGATCGATGGTATCACCGGCCTGGCCGATCATTCCAGCCGTGAGGGCATGGAGATCTGCATCGAGGTCCGCAGGGATGCCAACGCCAATGTGGTCCTGAACCAGCTCTTCAAGCACACCCAGATGCAGGACACCTTCGGCGTCAACAATCTGGCCCTGGTGAACGGCGAGCCAAAGGTCCTGAACCTTAAAGAGCTTTTGACCCACTACCTGATCCATCAGGAGGACGTGGTCACCAGGAGAACAAAATATGACCTCAACAAGGCTGAGGAGCGGGCTCACATTTTGGAAGGTCTGCTCATCGCCCTGGACCATATCGACGAGGTAATCAATATTATCCGCGGTTCCGCGAATGTCCAGGAGGCCAAGGCAGAGCTCATGGCCCGGTTCGGTCTCACCGACCCGCAGGCCCAGGCCATCGTCGACATGCGTCTGCGCGCTCTGACAGGTCTGGAAAGGAACAGGCTGGAGGAGGAGTACAAACAGCTCAAGGCCACCATCGAGCGTCTGCGCGCCATCCTGGCGGACAAGAAGGTCCTGCTCGGCGTCATTCGCGACGAGCTCCAGGCAATCGCCGACAAATACGGGGACGACAGACGTACGGTGATCGGTTTCGATGATTCCGATATCCGCACGGAGGATATGATTCCCGATGAGCCGACAGTCATCACGGCTACCAGGCTCGGTTACATCAAGCGGATGACTGTGGACAATTTCCGCAGCCAGAACCGCGGCGGCCGGGGAATCAAGGGCATGCAGACGTTGGAGGATGATGATATCGCGGACGTCATGATGACGACCAACCATCATTATATGCTCTTCCTGACCAACAAGGGCCGCGCCTACCGGATCAAGGCCTACGAGATTCCCGAGGCCAGCCGGACTTCCCGGGGAACGGCTCTCATCAACCTCCTGCAGCTGCAGCCGGAGGAGCATGTGACGACGGTCATCCCCATGCGGAATTTCAAGGATCCGAATCTCTACCTGCTCATGGCGACAAAGGACGGAACCGTAAAGAAAACCCTGCTGTCTGCATTTGCCAATGTCAGGAAGAACGGACTGGCGGCCATCACCCTGGCCGAGGGCGACGAGCTGATCGAGGTCCTCTACACCAACCAGGACGAGGACGTCTTCCTCGTGACGGCCGACGGCATGAGTATCCGCTTCAACGAGCAGGATGTGCGGCCGACCGGACGCGGTGCCATGGGTGTCCGGGGCATCAATCTCCGTGAAGGTGACCGGGTCGTGGCCATGCAGGTGGGCAGCCAGGGAGACAGTCTCCTCTGCATCACCGAGAACGGCATGGGCAAGAGGTCCCTCAAGGCAGACTTCCCGCTCCAGCAGCGCGGCGGCTACGGCATCAAGTGCTACAGGGTCACGGAAAGGACCGGCAAGGTCATCGGTGCCAAGATGGTCATCGAGGAAAATGAAGTCCTGGTCATAACGACCGAGGGCATCATGATCCGGATGCCGGTGAGTGATATTTCCATGTTGGGCAGGATCACCATGGGCGTCAAGGTCATGAACCTTACTGAAGGCGTGACAGTGGCCAGCCTGACCAAGGTCAAGAATGATGACCGGACCCAGGAGGAGATCGACGCCGAGGAGGAAAGGATCCGGGCTGAGTCGATCAGATACGGCCTGGTGGATCCGGAAGAGGATTCTGAAGAAGAGACAGATATTGAGAAGGGCGATGAAGCCGGAATGCCCGACGATATCGAGGAGCTTCTCGAGAGAGCCTATGAGGACGCGGAATCCGAAGACGATGATCAGGAATAAATAGCTGAATACAAAGAAAAGAGGTTGTCGCTGTTAAATGCGACAGCCTCTTTTTTATGGTGCTGCTGGCTGGAACCCTGCAGCATATTGCATAAAGTAAGGACATTCCGGTCCGAGAATAAATGATATGGAGGATTTTGGCATTCGTGTAAGAGGGGCTGCAAAAAAAAGATAGAGGAGAAAAATCTCCTCTATCCGGATAAGAGCAGGTAATGGGAATCGAACCCACCTCTCAACCTTGGGAAGGTCGCATTCTACCGATGAACTATACCTGCTGACGAGAGGCATTATACCACAAGGAAATATAAAAGTAAATCAGAAATGTGAAAAAATGTGAAAACGGAAGTTGACAAGGCGATTGTGTTTGTATATAATAGAAAAACGTCGAAGTTAAATCGTAAGTCATAGCTGAAAAAGCATTCTTGACAAAAGGCGGTTTCGGACACTTGGAGATGTACTCAAGAGGCCGAAGAGGCGCCCCTGCTAAGGGTGTAGGTCGTGAAAACGGCGCGAGGGTTCAAATCCCTCCATCTCCGTTATAAAAGCGTGCCGATGGCACGTTTTTATTTAACCGAAGAGAACGGTCGGAGCCAGCGTTCTGGGAACGCACCAATCTCCCTGTCTTCTTCATTCCTGATTGAGTGGCCGCCGGCCACACAGGCTGATCTGAGAATTAAAAAAAATTGATTTTCAGAAAAAAAGTACTTGCATTACGAAGGAAAGAGTGATAGAATTGTCAACGTCCTTCGGCGAGAGCTTGAAAATGAAGGAAAAAATAATTTAAAAAACTTCTTGACAAAGCTCTGAAAGAGTGATAAAGTAAAGAAGTTGCGGCCGACGGAAGCGAAAGCCGCACAGCTCCTTGATAACTGAACAGCGATACACATTATTCTCGAAAAGACCTTATAGTTTCGTGTAAACGAGACGAACCAA
>CACXEL010000252.1 GCA_902766655.1 uncultured Lachnospiraceae bacterium
CAGCGCCGAGTATCATGAAGGCAAGGGCGTCTGGGCCATCAAGACCGACCTCTACCTGCCCTGCGCCACCCAGAACGAGCTCCCGCTCGAGGGTGCCAAGCAGCTGGTCGCCAACGGCACCATCGCTGTCTGCGAAGGCGCCAACATGCCCACCACACTGGAGGCTACCAAGTATCTCCAGGAGAACGGCGTGATCTTTGCCCCGGGCAAGGCTGCCAACGCCGGCGGCGTCGCCACCTCCGCCCTTGAGATGAGCCAGAACTCCGAGCGTCTGTCCTGGAGCTTCGAGGAAGTCGACTCCAAGCTCGAAGGCATCATGAAGAACATCGTCCACAACGTCGTGGCCGCTGCCGACAAGTACGGCATGTCCGGCAACTATGTGGCCGGTGCCAACATCGCCGGTTTCGAGAAGGTCGCTGAAGCCATGAAGGCTCAGGGCGTGGTATAATAGATACAATCAGTAATACTATTTGTATATCTCATTTGAATGAGCACTGTGTATTACGTTTTCCGGTCTCAGCCGGCCTGCTTACGTGATCCTGCCTCATTCCGGTGTGTACCCGCACCACAGACATGGTCCTGTGATGAGAAGGCTGTATCCGTTCGGATGCAGCCTTCTTTTTACGTTTTTTTCCGGCCCCTTCTTGAGAAGCCTGTGCGATTATATTATAATAGGTTGATTATTGAGAATGAACAGGGGCTGCGCCTGAACGCAGAGCCCTGCTTGGGAGGAATAAATGAAAAAGACAATCGCTGCACTTATGATCGCCGGTCTCATGGCCGGCAGCCTTTCCGGCTGCATCCAGACCGGTTCCCAGACCACCGCTCCGGCGGAGGATACCGCTTCCGACCAGACCGAAGAGACAACACAGGAAGAGGAGAGCGCTGAAGAGACGCCGCAGCTGGATGAAGCTGCCCAGAATGCTGCCTGGGATCTCCTTGACCAGGCCGTGGATATGAGTCTGATCGAGAACAGGCTCGAGACAAGCGGCAACGTCGCCATCCGCACCATGACCTATGGGGAGGGCGCCTCTCTCTCCGAGACCATCTATCTGGCCGCCCCGGACACCTATTCCGCCGTTTCCTACACGGACGGAGCCGTCACCTACTGCGAGATCATGCGGGATGGCGAGACCTATCTCGCCGCCACGGACGAGAGCGGGGAGATGAAGGTCGTGGACCTCATTTTCGCCGATGAGAAGGACTGGAAGAAGAGAGTAGTCGAGAATCACGATCTCTGGTCCTTCAGCCCCATGGCGGACGAAGTCGTCACCGCCTGCGAGGAGACGGAAGAGTACACGGTCATCACGACGGAGCTTACCGATCCCGAGACCGTGGAGGGAATCCTGGGCGAAAATGGCGGCGATGCCTTCATTTACCGGCCTGACTCCAGGCTCGTCTCCACCTATACCATCTCCGCCGACGGATATTTCACATCTGCTGCCATGGACTATGTCCTCGAGGATGGCACCGTGATCCCCTTCGAGACCACCGAATTCGAAGCTGACACCCCCCAGCGGATCGAATTCCCCTTCGAGGAGCTGAACGTCGGCATCGACCCGGGCGTCACCAGGAAGATCACCCTGGTATTCTACCCGGGCACCGAGGACGCCTTCACCACCATCAAGACCCTGCCCCAGCACATGAACCTCACGCCGGTCCTGCCCGGCGATACCGGCTACGACATCTACACCAACGAGTCCTGCACCGAGATCTTCGGCGGCAGTGACGGCACAGTCAACCTGACTCTCTACATTGTCCCCAACGCCCCGCTGCCCGTTGACGAGGACGTCATCGTCACCTACGACGACATCGAGGCCGCTGGCGCCGTCGAGGAGGAGGAAGCCCGCCTCTTCAGCACGCTGCTCAGCCAGAATCTTGTCTCCATGCTCGTCTCAGGAGACGCCGGGGTCGGCGTGCAGTCCGCCTTCACTGGCTCCGACGGGACGCAGAAGACCTTCCTGGCCGGCTGCGCCGCAGAGCGCCACTGGATCGAACTGCGGGAAGGAGAGACCATTGCGGACGCCTGCCTCTTCGAGGACAGCACCACCACCTACACCCAGACCGACGACCAGGGCACCTTCTTCATCGCCTGCGACATCTTCGAGGATTACGACGACTGGCAGGCCGTCCTTGCCGAAAATGAAGACAGCCTGAGCGTCTCCCTGACAGAAGGCGAAGTCCTCACCTCCGTTGAGACCGCCGACGATGTGACCGTCGCCGTCACCGAGATCACCGGTGAGGAGGCTCTCGGTCAGGTGGCCGAGGCCGGCATCCAGGCAAGCGGACTTGCGCTGACCTTCGAGGAGGGCGATTTCCTCCGCTTCACCTACACCTTCGACGCGGAGAGCGGTGCCTTCATTTCCAAGACCGGGTCCATTGTGAAGGAGGACGGCACGGAGACCGAGGTGAGCCGCCTTACCTACGAGTACGATTTCGACGCGTCCGCCTTCGTCTTCCCCTACACCGAGCTCGACGGCGGCGTCAATCCCGAGGAGACCAGGACCTTCACCATGGTCCTCGACCCGGGCAGAGACGAAAATATGACCATTTCCCGGACAGTGCCCAAGTTCGTGGCCATCCTGCCGGTCATCGCCCGTGAGACATACACCATCTATGCCGACGAGGCCTGCACGGAGGAGTATATGGACGGCGCGGACGACCTGGAGAGCGACATCACGATCTACATCAAATGACCTGCCCGAAATGGGCTGACCCATATCCAAGGAGCAGTATGAAAAAAAGAAGCAGATTTCTGGCGGCCTCCCTGGCCTTCGCGCTTGCCTTCTCCGCCTCGGGATGCGGACACGAAAAGCAGGATGCTCAGAAGGCTGAGACCATCACAGCCGATATCCCCGATACGGGGCTGGCCGCCGACGAGATAACGCCGGAGGTGACCGAAGCTGTTTCGGCCACGCCAAAGGCAACGCCTTCTCCGGAACCTTCGGAGACGCCCACACCGGCACCGACGGCGACGCCCACACCGACGCCGGAACCGGTGGATCCCCTGGCCGGCACGATCGAGCAGGAGAGTGTGGGGCTGACGCCTGACATGAAGTACGCCGAATTCTCCGCCATCCACAGCGATTCGGCCATTCTCTACACCAACCACTATGAAAATGCCAACGGCATCACTGTGTGCGTGAACGCCGGCCACGGCACCTCCGGCGGTGGAAGCGTCCGGACTCAGTGCCACCCGGACGGCACACCCAAGGTCACCGGCGGAACCAACGCGGAGGGCTCCATCACTGCCCTGGCGGTCTCGAGCGGCATGACCTTCGCGGACGGCACCGAGGAGCGGGCGGTCACCCTGGCCGAAGCCCTGATCCTCCGTGACATGCTCCTGGATGCCGGCTACAACGTGCTCATGATCCGCGAGGGTGACGATATCCAGCTGGACAATGTGGCCCGGACCGTCCTGGCCAACACCTTCGCCGACTGCCACATCGCCCTCCACTGGGACTCCACCGACTGGGACAAGGGCTGCTACTATATGTCCGTTCCCAAGATCCAGAGCTACCTGAACATGGAGCCGGTCTCCTATACCTGGGAGAAGAGCGACCGGTTCGGTGAATGCCTCATCGAGGGCCTCCGGAATGCCGGCAACAAGATCTTTGAGAGCGGCTCCATGGAGGTCGACCTGACCCAGACCTCCTATTCCTCCATCGCCAGCGTGGACGTCGAGCTTGGCGACCATGTATCGGACCACTCCGAGGAGACCCTTCGGAAGCTGGCCACCGGCCTCCTTGCGGGCATCGACCTCTACTTCGCGGAGGTGAAGGCTGCCGAAGCGGAAGCCGCGGCCGGGGCTGCCGTTGCAGACGGGAATACGGAAGCCGCTGCAGGCACTGCCGGCGGCGGGAGTGCGGAAACCGCTCCCGGAGCCGCCGCAGAAGGCAATGCGGAGGCTGCCGCAGGCAGCGCATCCTGAAGGAGCAAGACGACCGGAAGGCTATGCGGATCTCCGGGCACCGCTTCCTGATGGGGCAGAGGTTCGGACGGCAATGCGGATGTCTCCCCGGGCAGTGCATCCTGACGGGCCAACGCGCACGGACGGCAAAAAAGAGCCGAAAAAACCTTTGAAAATCAGCAAATTTCTCATTTACAGGCTCAAAGTTTTATGTTAATATACCATTGTTTGCCGCACGAAGAGGCAGCAAGAGTCTGTCTTCATTTGGATAAGAAGGACAGGCCGCCGTATTCGGCGAGTTTTTTAAGAAGGAGGTGTGCTCCATGTATGCAGTGATCGCAACAGGCGGAAAGCAGTACAAGGTATCTGAGGGTGATGTCATCCGCGTCGAGAAGCTCGGCAAGGAGGTCGGCGAAGCCGTCACATTCGAGGATGTTCTCGCTGTTTCCGACGAAGGCCTTAAGGTCGGTGCCGATGTCGCAGCAGCCAGCGTTGAGGCGACTGTCGTCAGCAACGGCCGCGCTAAGAAAGTCATCGTTTATCGCTATAAGCCGAAGTCAGGCTATCACAAGAAGAATGGCCACAGACAGGCTTATACAGCCGTCAAGATCGAGAAGATCAATGCCTGATCATGATTGATGTTATCATTTATGAGCACGAAGGCGGCTATGCCGGTTTCAAGGCGGAGGGGCACGCAGGCTATGCCGAGAGCGGACAGGATATCATCTGTGCCGCGGTATCGGTCCTGACCATCAATGCTGTGAACTCCATCGAAGCGCTGACGGGGGATCCCGTTGAGGCCGAAGAGATGGACGGATTTCTCAGCTGCCGTTTTCCGCAGGGCTTATCCGCTGAGGGCAGTCTTCTCATAGATTCCATGATCCTCGGGCTTCGCCAGGTGGCGGAAATTGAGGAGGCGGAATCCTCGGAAAGATTTCTTAACGTAATTATCACGGAGGTGTAAAAGATGCTGAACATGAATCTTCAGCTCTTCGCTCATAAGAAGGGTGTCGGTTCCACAAAGAACGGACGCGATTCCGAAGCCAAGAGACTTGGTGCGAAGAGAGCAGACGGACAGTTCGTCCTTGCCGGCAATATCCTTTACAGACAGCGTGGCACTCACATCCATCCGGGCCCGAACGTCGGCCTCGGCGGAGATGACACACTTTATGCAAAGGTTGACGGCATCGTCCGCTTCAAGAGACAGGGCAGAGACCGCAAGATCTGCACGGTCGAGCCGGTCGTCGCAGCGGCGGAAGAGTAAAGAGTACACGAAGGCTTCGAATCCGATGGATTTGGGGCCTTTTCTTTACCTGTAATATCCCCTCCCGGGGTGTGCAGGACAGTTTTTATTGAAAGATTTACGGAGGATCATCCATGTTTGCAGACCATGCCAGAATCCATATCCGGTCCGGCAAAGGCGGCGACGGCCACGTCAGCTTCCACCGTGAAAAGTTCGTGGCGGCGGGCGGCCCGGACGGCGGTGACGGCGGCCGCGGCGGCAATATTATTTTCGAGATCGACAAGGGCATGAATACGCTCTTTTACTATAAGCACAGGTACATGTTCAAGGCTGGCGACGGCCAGGAGGGCGGCAAGAAGCGCTGCCACGGCTCCAACGGCGCCGACCTTGTCCTCAAGGTCCCGGAGGGCACCATCATCCGGGAGGAGCACTCCGGCGAAGTCATCGCCGATATGTCCGGCACCAACGTCCGCCAGATCGTCCTGAAGGGCGGCCGCGGCGGCCGCGGCAACATGAATTTCGCCACACCCACCAACCAGATTCCCCAGTTCGCGGAGCCCGGCAAGGCCGCCATGGACCTGGATATCACCCTGGAGCTCAAGCTCGTGGCAGACGTCGGTCTCGTCGGCTTCCCCAATGCCGGCAAGTCGACCTTCCTGTCCCGCGTGACCAACGCGACCCCCAAGATCGCCGATTATCCCTTCACCACCATCAACCCCAACCTGGGCGTCGTGGACTTTGGTGACGGCACCGGTTTTGTCATCGCCGACATGCCCGGTCTGATCGAGGGCGCTTCCGAGGGCGTCGGCCTCGGCCACACCTTCCTGCGGCACATAGAGCGGACGCGGGTCCTCATCCACCTGGTGGACATGGCTTCCTTCGACGGCAGAGACCCGATCGAGGACGTCTACGCCATCCACAAGGAGCTCATGGCCTTCAATCCGGCCATCATGAAGAAGCCGATCCTGATCGCGGCCAACAAGGTGGACGCGACGGCCTACCTCGACGAGGATCCGGTGGAAAAGCTGAAGGCGGAATTCGAGCCCCAGGGCTACGAGATCTATCCGATTTCGGCAGTCACGGGCCAGGGCGTGAAGGAACTTCTCTACGCCGTCCGGAATCTCCTTGAAACCACCGCGCCCGAGCAGGTATACTATGAGCAGGAATTCTTCCCGGAGGACATGATCGCCGTTCAGGATCTTCCCTACACCGTCACCCAGGTGGACGACGGCAGGGAGGTCAAGTTCGTCGTCGAAGGCCCCAAGATCGAGAAGATGCTCAACTACACCAATCTCGAGTCCGAGAAGGGCTTTATGTTCTTCCA
>CACXEL010000253.1 GCA_902766655.1 uncultured Lachnospiraceae bacterium
AGACCGAGGTCAGGATTGAGGACGCTGCTGCTGCCGCCCTTGCCCTGCTTGACGAGGAGCAGAAGGACATGTTCGAGCGGGCCAAGGCATTCCGCGATTCCCACACCTACGAGGCGGCCGACTACGACAGCTTCGCCGAGATCTCCCGGACAAAGCCCGGCTTCATCAAGGCTTACTGGTGCGGCGACGTCGCCTGCGAGGAGAAGATCAAGGCCGACCTGTCCGTGACCTCCCGCTGCATGCCCATGGAGGGCTCGGATGCGCCGGAGGACGCGGTCTGCATCTGCTGCGGAAAGAAAGCCAAAAAGCTGGTCTACTGGGGCAAGGCCTATTAATAACGGTTCTGAATGATCACTTCACGGAGGGGCAGCAGAGGCAAGGCCCCTCCGTTTTGCTTCGGAAAAGCCGGGCATCTGCCGTGACAGGACAGATCGGCATAAAATCCTGTAGGCGTGCTGCATCCGTCAGGCGGACAAGCGGAAAACAGCGTGCCTGTGCCTGCGTCCGATGGGATGGCGGGCGGAGAATAGAGGAAAGGGGTAAGATCATGGAAAATGTACGCATTTCCCTGCCCGAAAACGTGCGGGTGATCCTGCGCACCCTCCGGGGGGCAGGTTACGAGGCCTATGCCGTCGGCGGCTGTGTCCGGGACTCCCTCATGGGCCGGGAGCCCAAGGATTGGGACGTCACGACCTCGGCCAGGCCGGACCAGGTCAAGGCATGTTTCCGGAAGACGATCGACACGGGCATTCAGCACGGAACAGTCACCGTCATGCTGGACCGGCAGGGCTACGAGGTCACGACCTACCGGCTGGACGGGAATTACAGCGACGGCCGGCATCCCGACGCGGTCGTCTTTACGCCCAGCCTTTCCGAGGACCTCATGCGCCGGGATTTCACTATAAATGCCATGGCCTACAGCGAGGAGACGGGTGTGGTCGACCTTTTCGGCGGCCTTGAGGACCTGGACAAGGGCCTGATCCGCTGCGTGGGAGATCCCGACGCCCGCTTCTCCGAGGACGTGCTCCGGATCATGCGGGCGGTCCGTTTCGCCGCCCAGCTGGGCTTTGAGATCGAGCCGGAGACCGCGGAGGCCGTGAAGCGCCACGCGCCGGACCTGGTCAAGATCAGCGCCGAACGAATTGCCTCCGAGCTGATCCTGACCGTCACATCCCCCAATCCGGAGAGGATCAGGACTGCCTATGAGCTCGGAATCACGGCCGTCATCCTGCCTGAGTTCGATGAGTGCATGGTGACGCCCCAGAATACGCCCTTCCACAGCTATGACGTGGGGGAGCATATCCTGCGGACCATGAGCCATATACCGCCTGACAAGTGCCTCCGCCTCACCATGCTCTTCCACGACTTCGGAAAGCCGGCGGCGAGGGTCACGGACGACCGGGGCTTCGACCATTTCCGGGGCCATGCGGCCATCAGCACGGAGATGGCGGAGGATATCATGCGCCGCCTCAAAATGGACAACGCATCCATCCGCCGCGTCACCAGGCTGGTCCGGTGCCATGATTACAGGCCGGCCCTGACCAGGGCCAGCGTCCGCAAGGCGATCTACCGGGTCGGGGAGGACATTTTCGAGGACTACCTCATGGTCCAGCGGGCCGATACCTACGGCAAGGGGGAGAAGGCCTACGGTTACCAGGCAGGCTTCGACAGGATCGACCGGACCGAGGTCATCTACCATGAGATCCTGGAGGCCGGCGAGTGCCTGAGCGTCCGCGACCTGGCCATCAACGGCAATGACCTGAAGGCCGCCGGCATCAGCGGCCCCATGATCGGCGAAGCCCTGGAGGCTGCCTTAAGGGCCGTCCTCAGGAATCCGAAAATGAACACCTATGACCGCCTCATGGCCATGGTCGTCAATTACACCGGGGAGAAGAAGGCATGATTGGTATCGTACTCCACCAGCCGGAGATTCCGTCCAACACGGGCAATATCGGCCGGACCTGCGTGGCGGCCGGGGCCTCGCTTCACCTGATTGATCCCCTGGGCTTCCAGCTCACGGAGCGGAATCTGAAGCGGGCGGGCATGGATTACTGGCCGCGTCTTCATGTCTCACGCTACGTCAACTACAATGATTTCATTTCCCGGAATGAGGGAAAGCGCGTCTGGTATGCCACCACCAAGGCCAGGCAGACCTATGCGGACGTGCGCTTCGGCCCGGACGATTTTATCATGTTCGGCAAGGAGAGCGCCGGCATTCCGGAGGAGATCCTGGCGGCTCATCCGGAGGACTGTATCCGGATTCCCATGCTTCCGGACGAGCGGTCGCTGAACCTGGCTAATTCGGTGGCGATCGTGCTCTACGAGGCCCTGCGGCAGAACGCCTTCCCTGGGCTCGAGACCCGGGGTGAGCTTCACAGACTGCACTGGTGATGCGGGTATATTTCCGGCAATGATTTGTCCGAGATCTGATGCCTCCTGCTCCGGAACGGCAGATGAGGGCTGCCGGACGGAGGACCGGTTATTTCATTATTGCGCCTATATTTCTTGACAGGAGCATACAAATAAGATATAACTAATAAGATTGACCAAGGAGAAGTAAACTCCGGGATTCACAAGGAGGAGCATTATGAATAAAGCAGATCTGATCACCGCAATTTCCGGTCAGACCGGTCTCACCAGAAAAGATTCGGAAGCCGCCGTCAAGGCCTTCGTCAACATCGTAACAGAGGAACTGAAGAAGGGCGGCAAGGTCCAGATCGTGGGCTTCGGCACCTTCGAGGCCTCCGAGAGAGCAGCCCGCGAAGGCAGAAATCCTCATACCGGCGAGGCAATCGAGATTGAGGCCTCCAGGGCTCCCCGCTTCAAGGCCGGCCGGGCTTTAAAGGAAGCGCTTAACGAGCAGTGATGATGAAAGACCGTGAGGAATGCATCCATTCCTCACGGTCTTTGTAAAAAGGAGAGAAAAATGAGACTGGA
>CACXEL010000254.1 GCA_902766655.1 uncultured Lachnospiraceae bacterium
ATCCTCCGTCTCGGCCACATAGCGGGCAGCGATGGCGGTGTTAAGGACCGGCACAATGGAGGCCTGGCTCTCCATTTTCTTGACGAACCTTGAGCACTGGCCCAGAGCCTGCTCGTGGGACCGGATGGACGTGATTCCCTCCAGTGTAGTCCCCGGCTTCCCCAGGAGGTGGTGGCGGATCAGCAGCCGCTCGCCGCGGATAATGTACACGTCCTTGTACCTTTTGAGCAGGTGGTAGACCGCCCGGACCGACCCGTAGGAGTTGTTCTCGATGGGCAGGATGCCGTAGTCCACCATGCCGCTCCTGACCGCCTCGATGACGCCCTCAAAGGTCCGGAAGAACATGGTGCGGGCGTGTGGGAACATCTTCCGGGCAGCCTGCTCGGAGTAGGCGCCACGGACGCCCTGACAGCCCAGGCGGGCATTCTGGGGGAAGGTGGCTGTATTTTCAAGGAGCGTCATATCGACGCCGGCTACGTTCAGGATCGTCTCACTCATTTTTCTCCTCCGGTTCTCAGAAATGAATACCTTCACTGCTTCTCCTGTCATTCACCGCACCGCTTCCGCCACGCTCATCAGCTTCCCTGCCACCCGCTTGAACTTCTCGGTGGTCAGGGATTGGGGACCTCCGCACCGGGCGTGGGCCGGATCGCAGTGGACGTCCAGACAGACGCCGTCTGCTCCGGCGGCCACCGCCGCTGCGGCCAGGGCCGGGACGAGGGCGTATTTCCCGCAGGCGTGGCTCGGATCCACCACCACCGGCAGGTGGGTAAGACTCTTCAGGACCGGCACAGCCGTGACGTCCAGCGTACCTCGGGTGTAGTTCTCAAAAGTCCTGACGCCCCTCTCGCAGAGAATGACCTGCTCGTTGCCGCCCGCGACGATATATTCGGCGCTCATGAGGAACTCCTCGTAGGTGGCCGAGGGATTCCGGCGCAGGAGCACCGGCTTGCGGCACTGGCCCAGGGCCCGCAGAAGGGCGTAATTCTGCATGTTGCCGGCTCCGACGGCCAGGATATCCACGTCCTCGAAGGCGGGCAGCTGGGAGCCGTCCATGATCTCAGACATGACGGGCAGCCCGGTCTCCTCCTTGGCCTTTATAAGGAGGCGCAGACCTTCGATGCCCAGCCCCTGGAAGGCGTAGGGCGAAGATCTGGACTTGAAGGCTCCGCCGGTCAGGATCCGGGCGCCGCCCTCTTTCACGGCCTTCGCCGTCTCCATGAGCATCTCCTCCGACTCCACCGCGTTGGGCCCGGCAAAAATCGTCAATTCTCCATTACCGATTTTCACATCTCCGACCGAAATCACTGTGTTTTCCGGGTGGAATTTCCGGTTGACGTACTTGAAGGGCTCCTGCACGCGCTTCACGCCCTCCACGATGTCCAGGGCTGCAATCAGGTCCATGTCAATCCGGCTGGTATCGCCTACCAGACCCAGGATCGTCTGGCTCTCGCCCACGGTCGGCCGCACGCCGATTCCCTGCTCTTTGAGCCAGTAGACCAGGTTGTCCAGCTCGTCGGCGTCCGCCCGGTTCTTCAGAATTACGATCATCTTCTGTCTCCTCTCAAAAAGGCCTCCTGCCCCGCCCGTCAAATTCACTCATACTCAGGAATGGAACTCAGCGGGTTTCCTGCATGCATTCGCCGGCAGCTGCCGAACCCTCTCGTAAAAAAACCCCAGCCGGCCGGCTGGGGAATGTCTGCATTGTATACTTGCTCCATTCGCCTCTCACACCGCACCGGAAAAAGCCTTACCCGTAAAGGTAAAGCCGGCAAAGGCGAAAAAGAAGTTGGCGGACCAGAGCTTTGTCATCGGTGTTTCTCCTCGAAAAGTTACTTAAAACTTTAACACGATGAAGCATTGCTGTCAACGGCGGTTTTCATTTTTGAAAAGATCCCCCTTGTCAGTACAGAAGGCCCAGCATGTTCAGACAGAAGATAAAACAGAAAATCGTCAGCATCGACACCAGCGTCGTCATGACGACAATCTGACCCGCCAAAGGTCCGTCACCGCCCATGTTCTGGGCCATGGTATAGGAGCTGACAGCCGTCGGCGTGACAAAAATGATGAGGAGCATGAACCGCTCCATATTGGTAAAGGACAACATCATGGTGATCAGGTAGCTGACAAAGGGAATGCAGACCAGCTTAAGCAGACACACCGCCGTGAGCGGTCTGGCATTGTCCACAAATTCCGACAGCTTCAACGTCCCGCCCAGGGCCATGAGTGCCAGCGGCGTGGCCACGGAGGCGATCGTCTTGACAGGCGTCTCCAGCTGAACGGGGATCGGAATCCTGAGACCGTAGAAAATAAAACCCGTCACGATGCCCAGGATCAGTGGATTTGTCGCGATCTTCTTGATCAGAGCTATCGGCGAGGCTGCCCCGCCCCGATAATACTCGAGAACAATGACTGCCATGATATTGAAGGTCATGACGGTGACCGCCGCCATGATGGCCGCCAGCATACCGCACTCTTCGCCGTAAATGTACTGGGCCAGCGGGACTGCAAAGAGCGCCACATTGCTCCTGAAAATGCCCTGGATAATGACGGCGCGCCTGGGATTTTCCTTTACGAACCGCGGCACGAACAACATGAGCAGCCCGACCAGGGCAAGTATGCTCCCGACCGCATAGAAGATAAAGGCCCCCTTAAACTCCATATTCGCCTCTGTATAGTAGATGTTCTTAAAGAGAAGAACCGGAAGGAAGAGCTTGAAGACCAGATTATTGAGTCTGTTCAGAAAGTCCGTATCCGTCAGGCGGACCTTCACGATTAGAACACCCAGGGCCATATAAAAAATGAAGGGAAAGACCGCATTGAAGGCGATCATAAAGCTTTGGAACACGTGACCTCCTCTTTCTTCTGCCAATATGTAAGCTCGCACATTGTCTTATCCTGCCGGCCGGCATCCATCGGCAG
>CACXEL010000255.1 GCA_902766655.1 uncultured Lachnospiraceae bacterium
AAAAAAAAGGACCGTCCCGGCTTCTCAAAAAGGACCGTCCCGGCTTTTCAATCGGGGAACACCACCGCGACCTTCCCGCATTTCCCGCTCGCCATCAGGGCGTACGCCTTGTCCGCGTCCTTGAGCTCGAAGCGGTGGGTGATCAATCTGTCCGGATGGATGTTCCAGCGGACCAGATGCTCCACCAGCTCCTCCATGCGCCACAGCGAGGTGACCCAGGAGCCGTAGATGGACTTCTGGCCGTGCATGAGGTCCGGGGATGGATGGAAGGTCACGTCGTTGCCTTCACCCACCATCACCATTTTGCCCCAGTCGCGGGTGCAGCGGATGGCCAGGGCCCGGGCGGAGGCGTTGCCGGAGCAGTCCACCGCGCGCTCGCAGCCGAAGCCGTTCGTCACCGCCAGGATGTTTTTCTGGCACGCCTCCTCATCCATGGAGTTGAACACATAGTCGGCGAGACCGAGGTCCTGGGCCAGCTGAAGGCGGTCCTCATTTACGTCGGTGCCGATGGTCATATCACAGCCCATGGCTTTGGCGAGCATCAGGGCGGCCAGTCCCACCGGACCCAGCCCCGTGACCAGCACCCGGTCATTGCCGGAAATGCCGACCTTCATGAGGCCCTCATAGACTGTCCCGAACCCGCAGGCCACCTGTGCGCCGTCCTCGTAGGACAGTTCATCCGGGAGCGCGATCAGGTCCTTCTCATCGCATAGGATGTAAGGCGCCATGCCGCCGTTGCGCTGCCAGCCGTAGGCCGCCCGCAGCGGGCTCTTGCAGGAGATATAGTAGCCGCGCCGGCAGTCGTAGCACATGCCGCAGCCGGAGATGTGGTACACGATCACGCGGTCGCCCTTCCTGAAGCGCTTCAGCCCCTCGCCCTCGACTTCGATGATGCCGCAGGGCTCGTGGCCGGCGATCATGCCGGGCCTGTAGCCTTCGGGCCCCTTGCCGACGTGGGCCCGATAGATGGCCCGGATGTCCGAGCCGCAGATGGTGGACGCCTTGCTCTTGACCACGACCTGGCCGTAGCCGGGGGTGGGGATGTCAAATTCCTTCAGGTCGACAGTGCTGTTACCGGGGAGAATCGCGCCGAGCATTTTCACATTCATGGATCACGCCTCCTTTTGCGGACCGAGCCGCTGTTTTTTTCAATATATCATCCAGTCCCCGCCAGGGTTAGGTGCGTGTGTGACATTTTTACAGTAAAAATGTCGTTCTGCCGCAAATTACTTGTATATATTTAAGTAATTTGAGATATGATAGACTGAGACGAGGAAATCAAGGAGAGGAGGTAACCATGGAGACCTATGAATTCTCAGGCGCCTTCGAGCTGGGCTCTCTGCTGATCGAGCCGGTCCATGTGCGCATAGAGAAGCTGCGCCCGATCATTGCCGCCCACACCCACTCCAACACGAGCTACGAGATCCACTATACCGAGCGAGGCCGGGGAAATGTGACCATTGACGAGCAGATTTACCCGGTTGAGGCCGACACCCTTTACATTACGGGCCCCGGCGTAAGTCACGCCCAGACCTCCGCCCACGATGCGCCGATCAACGAGTACTGCCTGTACCTGAACTGCCGCCGGACTTCATTTTCCCGGCCGGACTTTTTTGCCCTGTTTGCGGAGACCACCTTCTGGATGGGCCGGGACAATGGGCGCATTTTTCCCCTGCTTGAGCGGCTGATCGAGGAGAACAGGCAGCCACGGCCGGGCTGCGCGGAGATGTCAGAGATCATTCTGAAACAGATCGTCATCACGCTCACGCGCATCTATTATGATCCGCAGAAGGAGACGATCTATCCGGCCTCCATCCGGAGCCTGACCCATGCAAGGCTGATGCCGATCCTGGAGGACGCCTTTTTCTACCGGTATCAGACCCTGAAGCTGGAGGAGCTGGCTTCGCTCCTCCACATGAGTGTCCGCCAGACCCAGCGCCTCCTGCAGCGCAGCTTCGGCAGGACCTTTTCCCAGAAGCTCAGCGAGGCCAGGATAGCGGCCGCCTCACAGCTCCTGCTGAACACGGAGGAGAGTGTCACGGAGATCGCCGGGCGTACGGGATTTTCTTCCATCGAGCATTTCTCGTCAGCCTTCAAGCGCGCTACCGGGATGTCTCCGACACAGTACAGGAAGGAAGCCGGGCGGTGATCGTTGAGAATCAGTCCCAGAACCGTCCCTCTTTTCAACATATCCGCAGGATGGTATAGTAAAAGCACGCAGCATTATTCCGGGGAGGCTATGCCATGGGCAGAGAAGGCAAGGGGCATGGGCACAGGGCCCATACCGACAATTACTGTGTGGTCGATCTGGAGACCACCGGGATCTACGTCAGCTCCGCGAAGATAATAGAGATCTCAGCGATCAAAGTCCGCAGGAACAAGGTGGTGGATGAGTTCAGCACGCTGGTCAATCCCCATTGTCATATCCCGGCCGCGGCCACGGCGGTGAACCACATCACGGACCGCATGGTCAGGGATGCGCCGGACCTTACTGACATGCTGGATTCATTTTTCAGCTTCGTTGACAGCGACATCATCGTCGGGTACAACAATGCCGGATTTGACCTGAATATCCTCTATGATGCCCGCATTGCGCTTCGCGGGAAGCCCTTCATAAATAATTACATTGATGTCCTCTACGCGAGCAGAAGGTGCCTCAAGGATATTGAAAATCACAGGCTTGAGACTGTCAGCAGGTATTATGGGCTGGATACCACGGGGGAACACCGGGCTTTAAAAGACTGTTATCTCACAAAAATGGTATATGACAAGCTGTTTGAAGTGTACGGTGACAGAGCTTTTTGAAGTATGGCCAATGAATGAGAGGAAACAGCCACCCAGGAGGAGGTCCCATGAAAAGGTTGATTCCATTGTTACTGGCGGCGCTGCTGTTGGGCGGCTGCACGTCGAAGGCACCTGAGCCGGAGAGCACATACACGCAGATCGATCAGGAAACTGCCATGGAAATGATGACCCGCGACGACGGCCACGTCATCGTGGACGTCCGCACGCAGGAGGAGTACGACAGCGGTCACATCCCAGGTGCGATCCTGATTCCCAATGAGAGCATCGGCTCCGATTCCCCGGAGGCCCTGCCGGACTGCGACCAGATCATTCTCATCTACTGCCGGAGCGGCAACCGGTCCAAACAGGCGGCCGGGAAGCTGGCGGAGATGGGGTACAAGAACGTTTACGAGTTCGGCGGGATCAACACCTGGCCCGGCGAACTCGTGACGGAGAATGCCGGGGAGTCCGGGGGAGAAAAGGCAGTGTTGACATTTTCCTCCTTCGACGGCGGCGGGTACGAGTACAAGGTCGAGATCGAGGACCCGTCCATCCTGGCCTGCACACGCAGGCGGGATTACGGAGAGAAGCGGGATGAACTGGCCACCGGCTCGCCCTACAAGGTGATCATCACCTTCTCCGGCCTTCGGCCCGGCACGACGAAGGTGAATGTGTACGGTCGGTCCCCGATCCTGCAGAATGACGATGCCATTTACACGGCTACCGTCGACGAGGGGCTGAACGTGACCCTCGAGCAGGAACGGAAGATCGCCACATTCTTCCTCTACCGCTACGGCGAGACAGACTACGATACCTACCACATTGTCATTCTGGAGGGCAGCTACCAGGTATCCGTCAACGACGGGCCGGCCGAGCCCATCGACCCGGAACCCATGGATGCCCTGATGCAGGTCATCGACAAGTATGACATGGGTGCCTGGGATGGGTTCAACGGGTCCGACTATTCTGTCCTGGACGGCGAGAGCTTCTGGATGGAGATCAGACTGACGGACGGGACCTCGATCTTCGCATCGGGGGATAACGTCTATCCGGATCACTATTTCGAGGCGATGGGAGAGATCCAGGAGATTCTGGATGGGCTGAGGAACTGAAACTGGGATCGTGGGACTGAGGGACGGACCTTTTTCCCAAAGTGAGACTCAGGGACGGACCTTTTTCCCATTTTGGGAAAAAGGTCCGTCCCTGAGTCT
>CACXEL010000256.1 GCA_902766655.1 uncultured Lachnospiraceae bacterium
AACTTCATGCCCACCTACCAGTTCCTGCGTGCTCTGGTCAAGGCGGTCCCGAATCTGAACTTTGACAGCAAGCATTTCATGGTCATCAGTCCTGACGAGGGCGCCACTGCCCGCGCCATCTACCTCTCCAGCATCCTGGGCAGCGAGATGGGCATGTTCTACAAGCGCCGCGACTACTCCACCATCGTGAACGGCAAGAACCCGATCGTGGCCCATGAGTTCCTGGGCGACACCGTCCAGGGCAAGGACGTGGTCATCATCGACGACATGATTGCCTCCGGTGGCTCCATGCTGGACGTCTGCAACCAGATCAAGTCCCGCGGCGCCCGCCGTATCTTCGTCTTCGCGACCTTCGGCCTCTTCACCGAGGGCATCGCCAGGTTCGACAAGGCCTACGAGGAGGGGATCTTCGACTACATGGTCACCACCAACCTGACCTACAGGCCGCCGGAACTCCTGAAACGCCCCTACTGTCTGACCGCCAACATGACCAAGTACATGGCCAACATCATCGACGTGATCAACCACGACATGTCCGTCGAGCTCATCAAGAACCCGACCAAGAAGATCACCAAGATCCTGGGCACCGCCCCGGGCGTGACCGGCAAGAGCTTTTCCATGGGCTCCAGCTGATTGAATACGAACGAAAAGGACCTCCCGCAGATCAAGGCCGGGAGGTCCTTTTTCATATTGTCATCTGAGCCGAACCGGCCTTTGGGGACCGGTGACGTAAAAGACCGGATGAACGGCACTGCCGTCCATCCGGTCTTGTTTATCGTTCCATATCAGAGGGCCGAGTAGCCGAACCCGTTGCAGATGGCATCGACCTTGATGCCTCTTCTGCACATCGGGCAGTCACGGTGCCGGTAAGCCTCGTAATCGGGCACGTCTCTTCTATCAAAAATAGAGAAGACGGGGAGTCCCGCTACGGCGCTGACGGCGGAGAAGATAGCTGAAATGCCGACCACCTCACCATTGTAGTAGTTGATGGACTCGACAGCCCGCCCGATCGTCCGGCCGGTGGTAGCGGAGGCGAGAAGGACCAGTACCTTCTTGTTCCTTACCATCATCATGGTGTTCTCACGGAAGATCATCTGTCCGGAGAGATCATACTCGGGTGCCGTGATGTACATGGTCTTATGTGCATTTGTCGAGAGGACGCCAGCCTTGGTAAGCTCATCAGCCAGATAGGCGCCGATGATTTCCGTGCCGTCCATACAGATGATGGTGTCGATCATGGTGCTGACGTTGTAGTATTCAGCCATAGCCTTTGCCACTGCTTTGGCTTCACTCTGACGTCTCAGCATGGCTGTCATGTCCACATACTTGTTAATGTGGGAATTGGGCGTCACAAAGTGGCCCGGAACGGCTCTGAGGATGATTTCCGGATACCGTTTGGAGTTGATCTTAACATACTCGTTCATGGCTACCTCCTTCTTGGTCAGATGCATGGCCTGCAGGATAAAAGACTCCCTGTCTTCACGGAAGCATCAATCCTCAGCGTCGTCAGCCAGGGCAGCCTGGCGGGCAGCGATCTGCTTCTCCTGGACGTCGGCCGGAGCCTGCTCATATCTGGCGAACTCATAGGCAAACTCGCCCTGGCCGCCGGTCATGGAGCGGAGAACGGTGCTGTAGCCGTAGAGCTCCATCTGCGGGATATCGGCCTCGATGATGGTGTTGCCGTGATGCTCCGGATCCGGATTCATGCCCAGCACGCGTCCGCGTCTCTTGTTGAGGTCGCCCATAACGTCGCCGGTGAAGTCGTTCTTCACTCTGACCTTAAGGTTCACGATCGGCTCAAGAAGGACAGCGCCGGCCTTGAGGAAACCATCCTTGAAAGCCATGCGGGTAGCGGTCTTGAAAGCCTGCTCGGAGGAGTCTACCGGATGGTAGGAACCATCGTACAGAGTGGCCTTGACACCAACGACCGGGTAAGCAGCCAGGGGGCCCTTCTGGACGGACTCAACGAGACCCTTCTCAACGGCCGGATAATAGTTCTTGGGGACGGAGCCGCCGACGACTTCGATGGCGAACTCATAGGGCTCAAGCATGTTGCCGCTCGGCTCGAAGCGCATCTTGACGTGACCGTACTGGCCGTGGCCGCCGGTCTGCTTCTTGTACTTGGAATCCACATCGGACTTCTTGCGGATGGTCTCGCGGAAGGCGACCTTCGGCTCGAGGAGCTCGATGTCGACCTTGTATCTCTCCTTCAGCTTGCTCTTGATGATCTCGATCTGCTGATCGCCGATTCCGTAAATCAGGGTCTGGCGGTTGGCAGCGTCGTTGACATACTTGAAGGACTGGTCTTCGGCAGCCAGCTTGGAGAGGGACTGGGCGATCTTGTCTTCCTCACCCTTCTTGACAGCCTTATAGCGCTGGTAGGTGTAGGGTGTGGAGATGACGGTCTTCGGGAAGACGACCGGGGCAGCCTTGGAGGAAAGGGAATCGCCGGTGGCGACGTCGCCCATCTTGGCCAGGGCGCCGATATCGCCGGCGTAGAACTCCGGAACCTCGGTAGCGCTCTTGCCGCACATGACATAGAGCTTGCCGAGACGCTCCTCGGACTGCTCGGTCACGTTGTAGAGGGTGTCGTCGGACTTGAGGACGCCGGACATGACCTTGATATAGCTGTACTTGCCGATGAAGGGATCGGCGGAGGTCTTCCAGACGTAGGCGGTCTTCATCTTGTCGGGATCGTAGTCCGCGTTGAAGACGGAGTCGTCCTTGGTGTTGGTGCCGGCAGCCTTCTTCTGGGCCGGGCTGGGCATGTAGGCGACCAGCTCGTCGAGCAGGCCCTTGACGCCCTGGAGATTGATGGAGGAGCCGAACACGACCGGGACAAGCTCGCCGGCATGGACGCTGGCGGAGATGGCTTCCTCGATCTCCTCGGGGGTGAACTCGTCGCCGCCGAAGTATCTCTCCATGAACTCCTCGCTGGTCTCAGCGACGGACTCCATCATGGCCTCGTGATACTCTTCGTAGACATCCTGGACATCGGCCGGGATGGCGATCTCAGTCTTCTGGCCCTTGCTGGTGACGTTGTAGGCCGTCTGGCGGATGACGTCGACATAGCCGGCGAACTTGCCGCCCTGATAGACCGGGACCTGGATCGGGGCGATGTTGGTGCCCAGATTGTCGCGAAGGTTGGAAATGATGTCCTGATAGTTGACATCCTGGTTATCCATATTGGATACGTAGATGATACGCGGAAGTTTATTCTTCTCACAGACATTCCAGGCCTTTTCCGTGCCGACCTGAACGCCGTCCTTGCCGGAGATGCAGATCACAGCGCCGTCAGCCACGCCGGCTGCCTCTTCGACTTCGCCCACGAAATCGAAATAGCCCGGTGTGTCCAGGATGTTGATCTTGCACTTGTTCCACTCGATCGGGATGACAGAACCGGAAATGGAGAACTTTCTCCTGATCTCTTCCTTGTCAAAGTCGGAGATGGTCGTTCCGTCGGCCACGTTGCCGAGCCGGGTCGTGATGCCGGATGCAAAAGCCATCGCCTCTACGAGGGAGGTCTTTCCGGCTCCACCGTGCCCGAGCAAAACTACGTTACGAATGCTGTCTGTTTTATAGACGTTCATGATTACCTCCCAAAAACAAAGTCTGCAGGTATTTTACTAAAAAAAAATCAAACATTCAAGCCTTGCAAGTCAATATTGACAAATTTATTGGGGACCGTCTTTGCCTGGTACCGGCACGCGAAGTCCTCTCCTCATCTGCCGATGTGGAGCAAGGCTCATCGTCTCTCGGACGGGACGGGGCCGGACTCACTTTCTTCCTATAAATAAAGTCTTCACGATCCTTCATACGGTCATCCGCGAAGGCTCAGGCTGCTTCTTTTGTCACGGAAAACATTAAAAACGATCCTGCGGGGAAATAAAAACCTCAATTTAGCGCGAGCCTCCCTGTTTTTGTTTACAAAATGCCGAAAATGCGTTTTAATTGTTTAACGACAGGTCTCATTTCCCGGCTCCGCCGCGGGAGACCTGGCTGCTGTCAGTGTATATATACCGTGGAGATTTGGATAAATGATGAGTCAGGATCAAGGGTTTCGGAACATAGGCTTCATCGGTCTGGGCCTGATCGGCGGATCGATCGCCAGGACCTTGCGGCGGACGTCCCCCGATTTGCATCTGATTGCCTACAACCGCAGCCGCTCCGTGACGGACACGGCCATAGCGGAAGGGGTCATCGACGAGGCGGTGGATGCCTCTCTCGCGGGGATGGAGACGTGTGACCTCATTTTCCTCTGTGTTCCTGTGGTGACGGCCCTTCCGTTCATGGACCGCTTAAAGGAGATCATCGGCCCGGACACCCTCCTGACCGACGTGGGCTCCGTGAAAAATGAGATCCACGACTACGCCGAGCGGATCGGCCTCGGCGGCGCCTTCATCGGCGGCCACCCCATGGCCGGCTCGGAGAAGACCGGCTATATGAGCTCCACGGACCACCTGTTGGACAACGCCTGGTATATCCTCACGCCGGGCAGCGAGGTCTCCGTGGACAGGATCAGCGCCATGCATGCCCTCGTCGCCTCCATGGGCGCCCTTCCCCTCATCATGACCAGTGACGAGCACGACCAGGTGACGGCGGCCATCAGCCACCTGCCCCACGTGATCTCGGCATCCCTGGTCAACCTGGTCCACGACCTGGACGGCCCAGAGAAGTACATGCGGACGGTCGCGGCGGGAGGCTTCCGCGACATCACCCGCATCTCCTCCTCCTCGCCCCAGATGTGGCAGGAGATCTGCATGTCCAACTCCCGGAACATCTGCCGGGTCCTGGACGCCTATATGTCCAGGCTCATCGACTACCGGCTGGCCATCCGCAGCGAGGACGCGGACGAGCTCCTCAGGATCTTCACAGCCTGCAAGGACTACCGGGACAGCTTCAACGCCGACATCGGCAGCTCCCTCTTCCGGGAGTACCGGCTCTACATGGACCTGGTGGACGAAGCGGGCAGCATCGCGACCATCGCCACCCAGCTGGCCGTCAACAATATCTCCATCAAGAACATCGGCATCGTCCACAACCGCGAGTACGAGCAGGGTGTCCTGCGAATCGTCTTCTACGACCAGAGCTCCCTGGACGCTGCTGTGCGGGTCCTGACCGCCAGGAACTACCATCTCTACCTGAACAGCTGACAAGAGGCATCCTCTTTCCGCCTGCACTTATATAATAGAGGTCTTTCATGAAAATAGAACCTGCCCGCTCCCTCAGGGGCTCCGTTTCGGTCCCCGGAGACAAGTCCATTTCCCACCGGGCCATCATGCTGGGCGCCATCTCGGAGGGTGAGACCCGCATAGAGGGCTTCCTCCGGAGCGCCGACTGCATGGCCACCATCGACTGCATGCGCCGTCTCGGTGTCCGGATCGACGTCATCGAACGGAACGCTTACGACCCGGAGGATACCGGCTCCGTCGTCATCGTCCGGGGCGAAGGTCTCCATGGTCTTCATGAATCCAGGAACACCCTGGATGCCATGAACAGCGGGACCACTGTCCGCCTTCTCTCCGGTATCCTGGCCGGCCAGCCTTTCACAACGCAGATCACAGGCGATCGTTCCCTGAAGAAAAGACCCATGAAGCGGATCATGCAGCCCCTCTCCGAGATGGGCTGCCGGATCAGCTCACAGACAGGGACCGACACACTCCCGCTGACCATCTCGGGCGGCGAGCTCCACGGAATCCAGTACAGGAGCGCAGTCGCCTCCGCCCAGGTCAAATCCTGCGTCCTCCTGGCCGGGCTCTATGCCCAGGAGCCGACCTACTTTATCGAGCCCGCCCTCTCCAGGAACCACACCGAGCTCATGCTGTCCGCCTTTGGCGCCAATCTGAAGACAAAGGCTGACCGTGAGGGGAGGCCGGGTGTCATCATTTACCCGGGCACCATCCTCCGCGGCCAGAGCCTGACTGTTCCCGGCGACATCTCCTCCGCCGCCTACTTCATCGCGGCCGGCCTCCTCGTTCCCCGCTCGGAGATCACCCTCTACAATGTGGGCATCAATGAGACCCGGGACGGCATTCTCCGGGTGATCCGCGCCATGGGCGGCTCTCTCCGGGCGGTCAACGTCCGTATGGAGGGAAGGGAACCCGTGGCGGACCTGATCGTCCGCTCCTCCTCCCTGACCGGCACCACGATCGGCGGCAGTCTCATCCCGACCCTGATTGACGAGCTGCCCATCATAGCGGTCATGGCCGCCTGCGCAGAGGGCGATACCGTCATCCGCGATGCCGCCGAGCTCCGGGTCAAGGAGTCCGACCGTCTGAAGGCCATCGTGGAGAATCTGACGCTCCTGGGCGTCAACGTCCGCGAGACCGAGACCGGCATGGTCATCGAGGGCAAAGGCGGCAAGGCCCGCCGGCGGCCCGGGAAAACCGGCATCTTCAAGGGTGGCGTCATCGACCCGCTGGGCGACCACCGGCTGGCCATGGCCTTCTCCATAGCCGGGCTTATCTCCGACGAGCCCATCACCATCACGGACACGGACTGTGTGGGCATTTCCTACCCGGATTTCTACGAGGATCTGACTGCGCTGACCGTCAATATGTGAGATACTGCGCATTCCATAAAGGGAAAGACCCTTTTTCTCGACCACTGCGGTTTTGAGAAAAAGGGTCTTTCCCTTTCATGATGCTCTCTCAGATGATGAACATGGCATCCCCGA
>CACXEL010000257.1 GCA_902766655.1 uncultured Lachnospiraceae bacterium
CATTTTACCTCTCCGGATAAAGAAAGAAATCTTTTCCCTTTCCGCTGCGAATGATATAATTACTGATGCAACACGGCCGTTCGCCGGCCATCGGCATCCTGCGGAGGGATGAGTATGCCAAGAGTATCCACCAGAGCCCAGAAGAACATATATCAGCAGACCCGCGAGGAGCTCGGGCTGAGCCGGGAGAGGGCCAGCGAGCTGCTCGGGACGATCCCGCCGGAGCGGATCGAGCGGATCGAGAGCGGCCGGTTCGCCGCCCACCCCGACGAAGTCATGTGCATGGCGGACAAATACGGGGCCCCGCAGCTCTGCAACTATTACTGCGCCAACGAGTGCGCCATCGGCCGGGAGTACGTGCCGGAGATCAAGGTCAAGGATCTCACCCAGATCGTCCTGGAAATGCTCTCCTCCCTCAATTCCGTCCGAAGACGCCAGGAGCGGATGATCGAGATCACCGCCGACGGCGTCATAGAGGCGGACGAGGTGGAGGACTTTATCGCCATCCAGGAGGAGCTGGAGCGGATCTCGATCACCGTGGAGACCCTGCAGCTCTGGGCGGAGCAGAAGCTGTCCTCGGGAGAGATCGACGCCCAGGCCTATGAGGCCGCCCGGCAGAGGCGGAAGGCCTGAAGCAGTCAGCGCGGCAGAGCCGCCCGACAGAGGCGGACGACGTCAAGGTCAGGTTCAACCGCGAGCACCTGGTAATCGAGGCCAGCAAGAACTTCTGACAGGTCCCGGCAGGTTGAATCTGCGAACAACAGACAAAGAGCAAAGACGGAAAGAGCCCGGAGATGCAGTGCTGCTGCGTCTCCGGGCTTTCGGCGTTGATAACGGACAAATGTGCGGTCTGGGGGACAGGATTGCTGTTCCCGGATCGGCTTTTTTCTGGCGTATGAAGAAATGTGTTCATTTCCCTGATGCGGTCAGTTCCCGCTTTCTCCGGCTGAATTCATGGATGAGGATGACCGTGAAGAAGGCGCAGAGGATGGAGCAGGAGAGGAAATAGCTGAGGCAGGCCCCCATGATGGCGAAGCGCCTGACCAGCCAGCCGGTGGGGAGGAGGGTCAGGAGGGTGGTGAGGGCGTAGACCGGCAGGATCCATTTGTCCCTGCGGACGGCAATCAGGATGTTGTAGAGCATGTAGACCTCAGCGCCGATTCCGCCGCCCGCAAGGAGAACGATGAAATGGAGCTTGTACGGCGCAAGGTCCACGGCGTAGATGATCTCGAGCAGGGTCCGCCCGATCAGGTGCCCGCCCAGCACGATGACGGCGTCCATGACCAGGATGAAGAGGACGATGCCCGCAACGGAGCGGCCGAAAGCCTTCATGTCCTCGCTCATCCACTGCTCCGCGATCGACGTGATGGTCGGCTTGAAAATGAACTCACACAGGAGCGTGATCACGAAGGACGGCATGAACAGCACGCTGTAGTAGGTCTGGAATTCATCCGCCATGACGCCGGCCATGGCGTACTTGGGGAGATTGTAGAGGAAGAGGGAGAGGAAGGTCCCCGCGAAGAGCGGCGCGCAGTATCGGAGGAGCTGAAGGACCTTGCCCCAGCGCAGCGAATCGGTTCTGACCGCAAGCTCCCGGTCAAGACGGCTGACCGCCGTCTGGTTGATGAGCAGGCAGAGGAGGAGGGAGCTTGTGACCGTGACGACGACAGTCAGCATCAGGCTCTTCGTCACCAGGAGGATGACCGTGAAGGCGGCGGCGGAGTAGAGGTTCCTCGCGCAGAGGAGCTTTCCCATGGTCTCCACGTGGTGGATCTGCTGGAGGTGGCCGTGGTAGACGTCCTCCACGGCGTCAATCATTTTCATCATCACGATGAAGACGCCGATGACGATCCTGTCGCCGCGGAAGCTCAGACCGCTGTAGAGGAGGCCGCCGGCCAGCATGGCCAGGCAGGTGATCCACCTGGAAATGCCGTACTCCCGGAAGGAGTAGACCGGAATCAGGTCCGTGGCCTGGTGGGTCCGCATGCCGAAGCGTCCGACCGTCAGAAGGAGCTGGGCGGTGGCGTAGCAGAGAGAGAAGAAGCCCGCCGTATCCACCCCGCAGATCCTGGTCACGACCATGAGGTAGAGGATGGAGGAACCGGAATAGACGGAGGAACCGATCATGTTCCAGAGGAGAGCTTTTTTGATGTTCTTTTCCTTCATGACGGCTCACTTCTTTCCGAAGACCAGCTTGTAGCACTTGCCGGCGATTGTGTAGAGGCCCGTCTTTCTCAGAAGGGGCGTCACCGCATGGATGACCCTGGTGACAAAGGACCCCTTCATATATCGGGAAATGACTGCCTTCTTATCCTCCGAGCTCAGGTATTCATTCCAGAACTTCGCCCTGCCCGCGGGCTCTTTGGCAGGATACTCAAGGTGAGGCTGCCAGGCGACCTCCTTGGTCAGGGGCTGGATGTCCGCATTTTCCCTGACCTGCTCGAAGAGAGCCCGGCCTTTGGCCGTATTTACCAGGACCTCGTTGACGCCGCCCCTGGGGTCGAAGCGGAGCCTGGCCTGGTCAAAGTTCCAGAAGTCGCCGAGCGTGAAGTCGGAGACGCGCTGATAGCTCGTGTACCTGCAGTGGAAGCAGGACGGGCGCGTGATGTTCAGGGAGAGGAAGAGCCTGTTGAAGGAGAAGTCGGAGAGCAGCTTCACCTCGCCGCTGTCCAGGGTCGCCGCCACCTCCTGCTTCTCCCAGGAGACCTTTTTGCTCCGCATGTTGATGCCGGTGATCCGGTGTCCGGAGGGGAGAAAGTCCTTCCGGAGGATATCGACATAGTCAGCCCAGACCTTGCGGGAGGGGACGCCGTGGCAGATCACGTCCATGGTGTAGAGGGTGTCTGTCGGCACATGGCGCATTTTGAGCCAGGCCAGAAGGGCGGATATCTGGCAGGGTGTTCCGGTCAGAAGTACATACCTGCCTGCGAGAAGGTCGCTGCGGGCGGCTTCGTAAACGCCGGAGATATCGCTCTCGACATATTTGGAGGTCCTCATTTTCAGGATATCACGGTCTGTCTCACCGCGGATGTGGGAGAGACGGAAGGACTCGTCGAAGGCGGCTCCGTAGACGAC
The DNA here is from genome assembly GCA_902766655.1 of uncultured Lachnospiraceae bacterium. Classification (GTDB taxonomy): domain Bacteria; phylum Bacillota; class Clostridia; order Lachnospirales; family Lachnospiraceae; genus Chordicoccus. The sequence continues at coordinate 3,076 of CACXEL010000257.1, forward strand.
GCCTCCCCGGTCCAGGATCCACCGGCTCAGGATGGAGAACATGCCGCCGGAGGAGCTGCTTTGCAGGACTTCGCCGCTTTTGGACTTGACGGCGTAGATATCGGGGTCTGCGGCCTCCCTCACGTAATCCTTTTCCCCGGGGCATACCTTGGCGCAGAGGCCGCAGCGGACGCACTTGTCTGAATTGAGGACAGGATATGCGAAGCCTTCCTCATTCACGGACATGGTGATCGCATTTTTCCCGCAGATCATCATGCAGGCCTGACATCCACAGCAGTCGTGGATGTTTTTTGTTTCTGTGTACATGGTCAGTTCCTTTTTGTGCAGCGTTATGTGGTGGAGTCGCGGCCTGGCTCTGCCTGTGACAGCCTCTGTCCTGTCCTCAGTCCTGCCCGGGCCGCATCGTCTTCGCGAACTGTTTGCTGACAACAGATACCGTCAGACTCATCGGAAAACAGTACATCAGGGGATAGGTATATCTTGGGTGATTTCTGGTCGCCGGACCTAAAAAAGTAATTCCCAGGATCATGACCAGAGCGAAAAGAACGAGGAAGGAGCGTTTGTCTTTGCCGGTGAGACACTTCAGGAAAAGTGCGAACAGAATGACGGTATAGATGGCCTGGCTTGTAAAAAGGCCGACGATGGGGAGGCCGTCAAAGGATTCATAGTAACGTAACAGGTTTTTCCTGAGGATCTGCCTGGTCTCGCTGTCCTGATAGAAAATGTTGCCCGCCTCCCGGTTGTTTCTCTTGTTTACGCCGCTGTAGTAGTGCGTGTTTTCAGATTCCAGGTCGAAAAGAAAGTAATGCTGGGTCAGTGTCGCGTTCAGGCAGGATCCCGGATACTTTTTGACAAAATGCAGCCATAACCTTATGAATTCCCCGGTGTTTCCCTCCGGGATGATGAAATACTCCTTTATGCCGTCGAAATTATAAGGGAGGTAGTTATCCTTGAACTCTTCCGGGGGCAGAGAGAAGAATTTGGAGAGCTTTTTGACCTCCTCTTTTGTCAGCTCTTCTGTGTGGTCGACCACACAGCGGGAGATTTCCTGGATCGGAAGAGCCAGCTTGACCCGCCCTGATATGTTCACAAGATGGTAGGCTTCATTCAGGGCTTTTGTACCTTTCTGCATTCCAAAAGTCGGTATCAGGAGGAGGAGCATGATGATGATCCCCTTTTTGACGGACGACTTATGTTTGACCGCCAGCAGGAGCTCGCGGAGAAATACGATCAGGATGAGGACCAGGAGGATATAGTAACCGTTATAGCGGAAGTACATGCCGCAGATCCCGGCGGCCAGAAGGAACCAG
>CACXEL010000258.1 GCA_902766655.1 uncultured Lachnospiraceae bacterium
CATGGCCACACGTCTGAAAAAGTGGTACAATGGTCCCATCAATGTTGCGGTCCGGATCACGGACCGAAGACTTCAGGGGGAGCTTCCTATGATCATCATCCTTTTCATGCTCTGGATCATCCTGAACGGCCGGATCACATTCGAGATCCTGGCCTTCGGCGTGGTGATAGCCGGAGCTGTTTTTCTTTTCCTCGTCAGGGTCCTCGGCTACTCGGCCGGCACGGAGCTGAGAATACTGAAATCGCTCCCGCTCATCCTCCTCTATATACTGAACCTGATCTGGCAGATCATCAAGGCCTCCTGCTCTGTCATGAGAATAGCCTTCAGCCCGTCCGTCCGGCCGGATCCGGTCCTTTTTGAGCTGAAGTCCGGGCTGAAAAGCCATTTCCTGAATGTGGTCCTTGCCAATTCCATCACGCTGACGCCCGGCAGTTATACGGTCCTTCTCGAGGGAGACCGCCTTACCATCCACTGCCTCAGGAAGGAGTTCGCCTACGACATGGGTGACTCCAGCTTCCTCCATCTTCTCAGACGTTTCGAATGATACCCTGACCGACGGGTCACAAAGGAGCCTGCCATGTCTCTGGAAAATGCCTACACACTTCTCTATTCGGGTGCCCTCATCTACCTGGCTGTTCTCATGGCCGTCATGCTGGTAAGGTCCATCCGCGGTCCCCGCATCACCGACAGGATCCTGGCGGTCAATATGATTTCCACCATGGTGATCACCTCCATTGTGATCCTGTCCCGCTTCCTTGAGGAGAACTATCTCCTCGACGTCGGGCTGATCTACGTCATGATCAGCTTCGTCTCCATACTTATCCTGTGCGCTGTCTACATCCGCAGGGGGAGACCGGGGAAGAAGGAAGAGAACAGGAAAGAGGAGAGGAGGGAGCACAGATGATGGCCGGCTGGATCAGATTCGCCGTCACGGCGGTATGCATAGCGATTGGTCTCATTTCCTTCACGGGAGCGGTCGTCGGGAACCTCCGGTTCGGCTTTATCATGAACCGGATGCACGCGGCCGGCATCGGGGACACCATGGCCTTCTTTTTCGTGGTGGCCGGCATCGCGGTGTCCTCCGGGACCTTCATGGATGTTTTGAAGCTTTTCATGCTGGTGTTCTTTTTGTGGGTGACCTCCCCGGTCAATTCCCACTTCCTGGCCCAGCTGGAGTATTACACCAATCACAGCCTCGACGAGGAGATGGAAAGGAGGGACAAGCATGGACCTGACGGAAATCTTTAAGATCCTGATTATGATCGTCATGATTATCTGCGCCATCGCCACCAACCTGACCAAAAAGCTCCTGACGACGGTCATCATCTTCATGTCCTACAGCTCCCTCATGTGCATTCTCTGGATCCTGCTCGAATCGCCGGATCTGGCTATCACCGAGGCGGCCGTCGGCGCGGGCGTCACGACCATCTTGTTCCTGGTGACGCTGAAGAAGCTCGGACATACCGGCGGGAATGAAGAGGAAAAGGAGGCGGGCCATGAATGAGAGCTTTCTGAGATGGCTGGACGGCGATGATTCCTACTTCGACCAGGTCCTGGACAACTCGTTTGACGAGGGGCCGAGCCGGGAGACGGTGAAGGCCGAGAGAAAGGCCATGATGAGCGCCATTGTCCATACGCCGCGCCACAGGAGGGCTGTGGCGGCCGGCAACAGGACCATGCGGTACCTCTATTACGTGGTCGCGGTCCTGAGCGCTGTGATCCTCATCGGCGTCCTGCTCTTCTGTGTCTCCGGCCTGCCCCGCTACGGGCAGGAGAACGTCAGGACCAACGAGGTGGTGGAGCGGTACATTGAGCACGGACTGGAGGAGACCGGCGCGGTCAACACGGTCGCCGGCATGATCCTGGACTACCGTGCCTTCGATACCCTGGGCGAATCCAACGTCCTCTTTACGGCCCTCATCTGTGTGACGATCCTTCTGAGAAGGGACAGGAAGAACATGGATACGCGGCTGGAGGACTATTACCGGATCGTCCAGGACAGGTACTTTGACACCTCCGGGGATGAGATCCTGCAGGGCGTGGGCATGGTCCTCGTCCCCTGCATCTTCCTTTTCGGCATCTACATCCTGCTGAACGGACACCTGTCACCGGGCGGCGGCTTCTCCGGAGGGGCGGTCATGGGGGCTGCCATGATCATTTTCTGCGGCGCCTTCGGCTTCGACCGGGTGGACCGGGTATTCACGCGCAGGCTTTCGGGCTGGATCACCTTTGCGGCCCTCTCCTTCTACTGCATGGCAAAGGGTTACGTCTTTTTCACCGGCGCCAACCATCTGGAGAACCACATTCCCAAGGGAACGCCCGGCGCCATCCTTTCCGCCGGCCTCATCCTGCCGCTCGACCTGGCGGTCGGCATCGTTGTGGCCTGCACCATGTTCGGCTTTTACTCGCTCTTCCGCCGCGGCAGCATCGGCGGGAACTGATCTGGCGGGGGGACTCATATGATAGGAAATCTACTTGCAAATTACGTGGAGGCCGGCGCCATCATCCTGTTCGGCATCGGCTTCACCATGCTCCTCTTTCACAAGAACCTGATCAAGAAGCTGATCGGGATGAATATCATGGACACCGGCGTCTTCCTTTTTCTTGCTTCCATGGGTTACATTTCCGGGAGGAAAGCCCCCATCATCACGGGAGGCGTGACGGAGATGGAGGCATACATCAACCCGGTCCCGGCAGGCCTGGTCCTGACCGGCATCGTCGTGTCGGTGTCCGTGACGGCGGTCATGCTCTCCCTGAGCGTCCGCCTCTACAAGCGCTACCATACGCTGGATCTTGATGACGTCTATGCGCTCTCCGAGCATATCACAGACCACCGCTGACAGGGAGGGATGAAAAGTGCCGTTCTTATGGAATTTTCCGCTCTTCACCATCCTGCTCAGCCTCTTCTCCGGCGTCCTGTGTACGATGCTGAAGGGCAGGACTGCCCGGAATTATACCCTTGCCCTCGAGGCGGTGCTGATCGCCATGGTCTCGACGGTGCTCTGGTACACCTATACCACCGGCAGTCCCTTCACC
>CACXEL010000259.1 GCA_902766655.1 uncultured Lachnospiraceae bacterium
AAGCTAAAGAAGGAGATTCCGCGCCAGCTCTTCGATATCCCCATTCAGGCAGCCATCGGCTCCAAGATCATCGCAAGGGAGACCGTGCGCCAGCTCCGCAAAGACGGTCTGGCCAAGTGCTACGGCGGCGATATTTCGAGAAAGCGAAAGCTTCTGGAGAAGCAGAAGGAAGGCAAGAAAAAGATGCGGTCCATCGGCAACGTCGAGATCCCCAAGGACGCCTTCCTCAACGTACTCAAGCTTGACGAGGAGTGACAAATATGGCCCAGACCCTAGGCATCTACATCCATATTCCCTTCTGCGTGCGCAAGTGCCGCTACTGCGACTTCCTGTCCGCTCCGTCGGACGAGGAGACCAGGCAGCGGTATACGGACTCCCTGGTCCGGGAGATCCGGAGCTGGGCGGACGTGCCCGGCTTGCCCAGGGTGGACACCGTCTTTATAGGCGGCGGCACACCCTCGGTCATGGACGGCAAGCTGCTTGCGCGGATCATGGAGGCGGTGCGGGAGACCTTCCGGGTACGGGAGGATGCGGAGATTTCCATGGAGATGAATCCCGGGGCCTGTGAAGATTCGGTATATGACTTCATTTCCGGATACCTGAACCGGGTGAGCATCGGTCTGCAGTCCTCTGTGGGAGGCGAGCTGCGGTTCCTGGGAAGGATCCACAGCAAGGATGACTTCCTGAGGACCTACCGGCGGGTCCGCCGGTGCGGCCTGAGAAATGTGAACATCGACCTCATGAGCGGCATACCCTGGCAGACCGTCGCCACCTGGCGGGACACCCTGAATTTCGCGGCCGGCGTCGGCCCCGAGCACATCAGCGCCTACAGCCTGATCGTCGAGGAGGGGACCGAGTTCGGACGCATGAAGGCCAGGGGACAGCTGACCCTGCCGGATGAGGAAACTGAGAGGGAGATGTATTACACCACCCTGGAGCGGCTGAACTTTTTCGGCTTCAGCCGCTATGAGATTTCCAATTACGCGAGGCCGGGCTTTGAGTGCCGGCACAACGTCCGCTACTGGGTGCGAAAGCCCTACCTCGGCTTCGGGCTGGGAGCGGCCTCCTTTTACGGACACCGCCGATGGAGGAATACGGGAGACCTGGAGAGATATCTGGGTGTGGATTTCGGCGCCGATCCGGGGAACTGGATTCCTGCGGCGGAAGAAATCACGCCCCTGAGCCGCCAGGACGAGATGGAGGAGTTCATGTTCCTGGGCCTTCGCATGATGCGGGGAGTGTCCGGGGAAAGGTTCCAGGACGCCTTCGGTGTCAGCCTGGAGAGCGTATACAGAAATCCCCTGAAGCGTCTGGAGCGGGATGGCCTCATTTCCCGGGGGGCCGGGAACGTCAGACTGACCGCGAGGGGCATCGACGTGAGCAATCGCGTTTTGGCCGAGTTCCTTCTGGACGACAAGGAAGCTCCGCCTTCCCAGGGCGGCATCGCCAAAATGTGAACGGCTGCCGGGCAGCTGATTAGATATAAAGGATACAGAATGAGACCTATGAAATTCATCAGCATTCGCGGCGCGAATGCCAACAACCTGAAGGGACTCAGCGTGGATATTCCGCGCAATGAGCTGGTGGTCTTCACCGGCCTGTCCGGTTCCGGCAAGAGCTCTCTGGCCTTCGACACCATCTATGCGGAGGGGCAGAGGCGGTACATGGAATCTCTCTCCTCCTACGCCAGGCAGTTCCTGGGCCAGATGGAAAAGCCGGACGTGGAGAGCATAGAGGGCCTTCCGCCCGCCATCTCCATCGACCAGAAATCGACCAACAGGAACCCCAGGTCCACAGTCGGCACCGTGACGGAGATATACGACTACCTCCGTCTTCTTTTTGCGCGCATCGGTATTCCCCACTGCCCCAACTGCGGCCGTGTGATCGAGCGGCAGAGTGTGGACCAGATGGTGGACCATATCATGGAGCTGCCGGAGAGGACCCGGCTCCAGCTCCTGGCTCCGGTGGTGCGGGGCCGCAAGGGCCGTCACGAGAAGGTCTTCGAGCAGGCCAAGCGGAGCGGCTATGTCCGCGTGAACGTGGACGGGAACCTGTATGACCTGTCCGAGGAGATCGTTCTCGACAAGAACATCAAGCACAACATTGAGATCGTGGTGGACCGCCTGGTGGTGAAGCCGGGCATTGAGAAGCGCCTGACCGACTCCATCGAGACGGTCCTGGGGCTGACCGGCGGTCTCATCATGGTGGATACCATGGACGGCAAGGTGGAGACTCTCAGCTCCTCCTTCGCCTGCCCCGACTGCGGGATCAGCATCGAGGAGATCGAGCCCAGGAGCTTCTCCTTCAACAACCCCTTCGGCGCCTGCCCGGTCTGCGCGGGTCTGGGCTATAAAATGGAGTTCGACATTGACCTCATCATTCCCGACCAGTCCCTGTCCATCAACCAGGGAGCCATCACGGTGCCCGGCTGGCAGAGCGCCATGGACGAGAGTTCCTTCGCCCACGCCATTCTGGTCGCCCTCTGCAAGGAGTACGGCTTCGACCTGGACACGCCTTGGAAAAAGTATCCGGCCGCCATCCGCAAGATACTGACCTATGGAACGGGCGGTAAGGAGGTAAACGTCCATTACAAGGGGCAGCGGGGCGTCGGCGATTACCCTGTGGCCTTCGAAGGCCTCATCGCCAACTGCGAGCGCCGTTACCGCGAGACCTTCTCCGAATCCGCCAAGGCGGAGTACGAGAAATATATGCAGATATCCCCCTGTACGGCCTGCGGTGGCCAGCGCTTAAAGCCCTCCGCTCTGGCCGTGACCGTGGGAAATAAGAACATCACAGCCGTGACGGACCTGTCCGTCCTGAAGCTCCTCGGCTTCTTCGACAGGCTGGAGCTCACGAAGACCCAGCAGGCCATCGGCTCTCAGATCCTCAAGGAGATCATCGCCAGGGTGACTTTCCTCCGCGACGTCGGCCTGGACTACCTGACCCTGTCCCGGGCTACGGGCACCTTGTCGGGCGGTGAGTCCCAGCGAATCCGTCTGGCCACCCAGATCGGCTCCGGTCTGGTCGGTGTGGCCTACATCCTGGACGAGCCCAGCATCGGCCTCCACCAGCGCGACAACGACAAGCTTCTGGCGACCCTCAAGTCCCTCCGCGACCTGGGCAACACCCTGATCGTGGTGGAGCACGACGAGGACACCATGCGGGCGGCCGACTGTGTGGTGGACATCGGACCCGGTGCCGGAGAGCACGGCGGGCGTCTGGTGGCCATCGGCACGGCGGAAGAGATCATGAATACGCCCGGTTCCATCACCGGCGACTACCTGGCCGGCAGGCGGTTCATCCCGGTCCCCGCGGTGAGGCGGACGCCGACCGGCTGGCTCAAAGTCAGGGGGGCGTCCGTCCACAACCTGAAGGACCTGGACGTCGACATACCGCTGGGCGTCTTCACCTGCGTGACCGGCGTCTCCGGGTCGGGCAAGAGCTCGCTGGTCAATGAGGTCCTCTACAAGCGGCTGGCCCACGACCTCAACAGGTCCCACGATATTCCGGCCAAACACAGGGAGATAGAAGGAATCAATAACCTGGACAAGGTCATCGCCATCGACCAGTCGCCCATCGGTCGGACGCCCAGGTCCAACCCGGCGACCTATACGGGCGTCTTCGATATGATCCGCGATCTCTTCGCGGGCACCACGGACGCCAAAGTGCGCGGGTACAAGAAGGGAAGGTTCTCATTTAACGTCAAGGGCGGGCGCTGCGAGGCCTGTCAGGGCGACGGTATCCGGAAGATCGAAATGCATTTCCTGCCGGACGTCTATGTCCCATGCGAAGTCTGCCAGGGCAGGCGGTACAACCGGGAGACCCTGGAGGTCCGCTACAAGGGCAAGAACATTTATGACGTCCTCAACATGACGGTGGAGGAGGCGCTGGACTTCTTCCAGAACGTCTCCAGGATCCGCAGCAAGATCCAGACCCTCTACGACGTGGGGCTTTCCTA
>CACXEL010000260.1 GCA_902766655.1 uncultured Lachnospiraceae bacterium
CTTTTTTCTCAAAATCATCGATTTTGAGAAAAAAGGACCGTCCCTGATTCTCAAAAAGGCCGCTTTTCCCTTCCAACTGTCTCTCTTTTACTGATCAGATATAGATCTCGCAGTCGTCCTCGACCATCTTGCAGTTCTTCAGAACGTCAGCCATGACGGCATTCACGTCCGCGCCGTCCTCGAACTCGACCTTCATCTTGAGCGTCATAAAGTTCACGCTGGCATCCTTCACACCCGCCGTCTTTTTGGCGGCCTCTTCCATCTTGTTTGCGCAGTTGGCGCAGTCCACTTCGATCTTGTATGTCTTCTTCATGGAAATATCCCCCGAACAGTTACCTGAATATGATAATGGTTTTCATTTTTTCAAACATATGAACAATTATTCATATGTTTGAAATCATTGTAGCACTTCCATTCTCCATGTCAATGGGTCTGCCCGTTTTTTCAAAAATTTATTCCCGGATGTGCTCCAGGCCCTGGTCGATGACGGTCCGGACATGGTCGTCGGCCAGGAAATAAAAGACACTCTTCCCCTCCCGCCGGCTTTTGACCAGGCGGGCCTGCTTGAGGATCTTGAGCTGGTGGGATACGGCCGACTGGGTCATGTTCAGCGTCTCGGCCAGGTCGCAGACACAGATCTCCGACTCGAAAAGAGCGAACAGGATCCGGATCCGGGTCGAATCACCGAAGACCTTGAAGAGCTCCGCCAGGTCGTAGAGCTGGTCCTCGTCAGGCATTTTCTCGTGGACCAGCCGGCAGCGTTCCTCGTGAACAAGATGCTCCTCGCAGCACTCGACTTCCCCAATGGCCATAGATTACTCCTTCTCTTAAAGCCGGTCCCGCTCTCCGGAAGGCGGAGGGCGGGACCATTATGTATTTCTTCCAAAACAGCTGTTCTTTTGGTTGACGTAAGAAATCGGGCGAAAAATGTGGACAATGTGGATATTTTTGTGACTAACCCAATTTTTCCCTGATAATCAAGGATTTTCCGTCCACATTGAAAACTTATCCACCGTGGATAAAGCGGGCATTCATTTCTCACGGATTCGTTCAAATTGAGCAAAACGCTGAAATTGCCGAAACCGGAAAAAACTGTTGCCAAATTCTCATTCCACGTATCCGTCAGGATTGCCGCTCTGCCATCTCCAGGCATCGGCGCACATGTCCTCGATGCCCTTCTCGGCGGTCCAGCCCAGAATGTCGCGGGCCTTGGACGGGTCGGAATAGCAGGTGGCGATGTCGCCGGGGCGGCGCGGATCGATGACGTAGGGGAGGTCCTTCCCGCAGGCCTTGGAGAAGGCCTTGATGATGTCGAGGACGCTGTAGCCGATGCCGGTGCCCAGGTTGAAGATCTGGACGCCAGGGAGGGTCTCCATGCCTTCGATGGCCTTGACGTGGCCCTTGGCCAGGTCGACGACGTGGATGTAGTCGCGCACGCCGGTGCCGTCGGGGGTGTTGTAGTCATTTCCGAAAACGTGGACCTTCTCCAGCTTGCCGGTGGCCACCTGCGCTACATAGGGCAGGAGGTTGTTGGGAATGCCCTTGGGGTCCTCGCCGATCAGGCCGCTCGCGTGGGCGCCGATGGGGTTGAAGTAGCGGAGCAGCATGACACGCCACTCGTTGTCGCTCTTCCAGATATCTGTCAGGATCCTCTCCTGCATGGCCTTGGTCTCGCCGTAGGGGTTGGTGCGCTCGCCCAGGGGGCACTCCTCGGTGATCGGAACGAAGGCCGGATCGCCGTAGACGGTGGCCGAGGAGGAGAAGACGATCTTCTTCACGCCGTGGTGGCGCATGACGTCCGTCAGCACCAGGGTGGACATCAGGTTGTTCTCGTAATACTCGATGGGCTTCCTGGTGGACTCACCCACCGCCTTGTAGCCCGCGAAATGGATGACGGCCTCGACCTTCTCCGCGTCGAAGACCTCGTTCATGGCCTTGCGGTCGCAGACGTCGACCTTGTAGAAGGCCGGGCGCACGCCGGTGATGGTCTCGATCCTGTCGAGGACCATGGCCTTGGAATTGTAGAGGTTGTCCACGATGACGACTTCGTAGCCCGCACTGATGAGCTCGATCACTGTATGGCTGCCGATGAAGCCGGTTCCGCCTGTCACTAATACTCTCATTTTGCCTCCTTTGGCTTCTGCTGAAAATGTAATCTCTGTAAGTGTCCGGCGCCTGGATTTATTTCCGTTCAAAGGCTCTCAAGGAACCGCAGGAAGGCCGCGTGACCCTCTTCCGTCCACTTGTAGACGCCCGCGTCCTCCAGGACGCCGACGAAGACTCTGCCCACCTCCTCGCGGAGGACAGCGGTCATATTGTCGGCGGTGATATCGCGCTTCAGGACTGACGCAAGGACCCAGTCCGCATGCTTCTCGATCTCGGGGTTCTCCCTGACCCGGGCCGTGATAGCCTCATCGGAGAGCCCTTCCGCCTTGCCGGCCACGATGGTATTGCCCAGGACCATGAACTCGTCCTTGAGGCGGGACGGCAGGACCGCCAGACCCATGACCTCGATGAGTCCGATGTTCTCCTTCTTAATATGGAAGTATTCGGGTCTCGGGTGGTAGACGCCCAGGGGCCTTTCCTCCGTCGTGATGTTGTTCCGGAGCGTAAGATCCAGCTCATATTTGCCGTCCGCGATGCGGGCGATGGGCGTGATGGTGTTGTGCGGCACGCCCTCTGTCTCGGCGAAAATGAAAGCATCCTCGTCCGTGTACCCTCTCCAGGCCGCCAGGACCTTGTCAGCCAGGGCCACCAGCCGCTCGGGATCCGTGCTGCGGATCCGGAAGACGGAGAGGGGCCACTTGACGATGCCGGACTCCACGTCCTCAAAGCCCGGGACCGTGAAGGGGATGGCGATGGGCGCCTTGGCCATGGCGAAGGTGTAATGTCCGCCCTGGAAATGGTCGTGGGCCAGGATCGAGCCGCCCACGATGGGCAGGTCCGCGTTGGACCCCAGGAAGTAGTGGGGGAACTGCCCCACGAAGTCGAAGAGCTTCTTGAAGCAGGCGTGGTCGATCTTCATGGGCGTGTGCTCGAAGTTGAAGCAGATGCAGTGCTCGTTGTAGTAGCCGTAGGGGCTGTACTGGAGGCCCCAGGCCGAACCGTTGATGGTGATCGGGATGATCCGGTGGTTCTGGCGGGCCGGATGGCTCAGATGGCCCGCGTAGCCTTCATTTTCGGCGCAGAGCAGGCACTTGGGATATTTGGTCGCCCGGGCCTTGCCGGCGGCCGCGATGGCCTTGGGATCCTTCTCGGGCTTGGCCAGGTTGATGGTGATATCGATATCGCCGTAGTCGGACGCGGACTTCCAGCGCACGTCCTTCACGGCCCGGTAGCGGCGGATATAGTCCGTGTCCTGGCTGAACTTGTAATACCAGTCCGTGGCCTCCTGGGGGGACACCGCGTATTTCGCGGCGAAGGTCCGCTGGAC
>CACXEL010000261.1 GCA_902766655.1 uncultured Lachnospiraceae bacterium
AGTACGCGGGCGGGCTTGCCCAGAAGGCCCTGGGGGGCCTCCATGTAGAGCTGGATGACGCGGGAGCCGTTGCGGGTGCCCTTATTTTCCACGGAGACGAGGCAGGTCACGCAGTCGTCCTTCCACTCGATGCGCTCGGGCGTGATGGAAAAATCGGTATAGCTGAGGCCGCAGCCGAAGGGATAGAGGACCTTGTCCGGCGCGAAGGTCTCGAAATAGCGGTAGCCGACGTAAATGTCCTCCTGCTGGATGTTCCGCTTCAGGGACCCGAAATTGGGCGCGGCGGGATAATCGCCGATACACCCGGCGATGGTGTCGGTCAGGTGGCCGTCGGGATTCACGTCGCCGCTCAGGACGTCCACGGCGCCCCGGCCGCCCTCCTGGCCGCCCTGCCAGATGTAGGCGACGGCGGCGGGATCGTATTTTGCGACCCAGTTCATGTCCATGATGTTGCCGACGTTCATGAGCACGATGGTCTTTTCGAAGGCGCCCGTGACGGCGGCGAGCATCTGCTCCTCATCCTCGGTCAAAAGCCAGCTGCCGGGGGCCTCCTTGTTGTCCTGGTCCTCGCCCGCTGTCCGGCCGATGAGGACGATGGCCACATCGGCGGCTTTCGCGGCATTCCCGGCGATCTCGTCAGTGATGGGCATTTCAGCCTGGAACCAGGGCTCGCTGGCCCATCCCTGGCCGGGGTCGAAGGGGTGGTCCTTGATCCAGGCGTCGTAGAGGGCCTCGAGGCCGCTCTCGAGCGTGAACCGGTCATCCTCCTTGAGGGCCTCCTTCACGCCGATGACGTAGCGGGTGTTGACCATGCCGCCCGAGCCGGTGCCGCTCTTGTAGTAGTTGTACTGGCTGCGGCCGAAAAGGGCGACCTTGGTGCCGGCGGCCAGGGGGAGGGCATTGTTGTCATTTTTCAGGAGCACGACGCCCTCCGCGGCGCAGAGCCTGGCGCACTGTGCGTATTTTTCAAGGTCGAATATCTTCTCTGCCATGGCAAAGCCTCCTCTGATGTGATGACTATATTATCGGAACCGCTTCGCGGACACGATAATCACAATTCGGGAGTTCCTGAAGGAACTTCCGATAAGATATATTATATGAAAAAAAGTTCCGGGATGAAACAGGGAAATTACCACAAACATAATTCTGCGGGTTCTCCTTCCGCAGCATCACCCGGCCCGGCAATATCAGCCGGACTTTCCTCACTCTATTTGACGTGCGTCAAATACAGGGAGCAAAAAAGCGTATGTTCCCCCTTGCTTCATGGTATAATCAGCCAAAAGGAAAAAGCAGGGAGGTGCCCCATGACCGTCTGGACCCAGGAAACAATCCACGCCATTGCCGCCGCGCAGAAGGAGTACTTCGCCACCGGCGCCACGCTCTCCGTCAGTTGGCGGATCGAGCAGCTGAAAAAGCTCCGGGCCGCGGTCAAGGCCCGGGAGAACATTATGATCATGGCCCTCCATGAGGATCTTGGCCGGCATCCGACAGAGGGGTATTTCTGCGACGTGGGCACCATCATCGCCGCCATCAATGAGGCCATCCGCGGCCTCCGCCGCTGGGCCAGGCCGGAGGTACACTTTAGCGGCACGATGTGCTTCCCGAGCACGCTGACCAAGGTCTACAAGATGCCCTACGGCACGACCCTCATCATCAGCCCCTTCAACTTCCCCTTCTACCTGTCCCTGGGCGTGCTCACGGCGGCCATCGCCGGCGGCAACACGGCCGTCATCAAGGCCAGCTCCAAGTCGGTCTTCTGCACGCGGGTCCTGAAAAAGCTCATCGCGGATATTTTCCCGCCCGAATTCGTCACCGTGGTGGACGGCGGCCACGACGCCGCGGACATGTGCCTCGCGGAGCGCTGGGACAAGATCTTCTACACGGGCTCCCCCGCCGTGGGGAAGCACGTCATGGACCGGGCGGCCGTCAACCTGACGCCCGTGGCCCTGGAGCTGGGCGGCGAGACCGGCAACTGGTGCATCGTCCGGAAGGACGCGGACCTTAAGGACGCCGCGCGGAAGATTGCCTTCTTCAAATGCTGCAACAGCGGACAGATCTGCATCGATATCAACCAGGTGGCGGTGGCGGAGGAGGTCGCGGAGGTCTTCATTTCCGAGCTGAAGAAGGCCCTGGTGCGCCAGGTAGGCGAACATGCCCATGCCAATCCCGAGTATCCGCGCCTCATCTCGGAGGCAGCCTATCAAAAATGCGCGGACGAAGCCGCGCACTACAAGGACCGTATTGTTTTTGGGGGCGAGGGTGACGCCGAGGCTTGCAAATTCGACCCGACCATCATCTATCCGGTCTCGGCCGACGAGCCCATCGTGCAGCACGAGCTCTTCTGCCCCCTGCTGCCCGTCGTGCCCTTCCCGGACGCTGAGGTGAACAGGCTGCTGGACGTGATCTCCTCCCGCGAGCACGGGCTGGCCTTCTACATCTTCACCAAGGACATCCGCTGGGCCGAGCGGGAAATGCAGACCCGTCAGTTCGGCGGCGGCTGCATCAACGAGGTCTGCCTCCACATGATGGTCAAGGGTGTGCCCTTCAACGGGACCGGGCACTCCGGCATGGGCGCCTACCACGGCGAGTGGGGCTTCCGGGAGTTCACCCACCCGCAGACCGTGCTCTTCGGGAGCACGCATTTCAACATGCCGCTCCGTGAGCACCCCTTCTCGGGGAAGAAGAACGCGTACAAGGCGAAGCTGGTGAGGCTCTTCGAGAGGTGAAACAAAGGTGAGAAAGGGGACGGACCTTTTTCCCAGTACTGGGAAAAAGGTCCGTCCCCATTCTCACCCCATTCTCACGTCCTCTTTGTTTCACCCCAGGTCAGAATTCCTTCTTCTCCATGATCTTCACGCTGATGTGGAGCGACACGGCCGTGAGGGCCAGGACGACAGCTATGGTGCCTGCCACAAATCCTCCCAGGGGAAGCTTCTCCAGCTTCGCAATCAGGGCCGGGTCCGCACTGATCCGGCTGAACACGAAGGCGCCCACGGCGATGACGCCGAAGATTCCGATCATCACAAGCCGGCCCTTTTCCACGCCCCACTTGAGCTGAGGCGGAATGGAGATCGCCGGGATGATCATAATGCCCGCCAGGAAAATCACCATGCTCAGATAATTCTCCGCCGTCGGCATCTGTTTCCTGATGACCAGCTCGCACACCGTCACCAGCACCACCGACACGAGCCAGGCTGCCGTTCCGACGAGCGCCGAGAAGGCATATTTCTCGACGGCGTAGGTCCGCCGCGTGACCGGCAGGCTCATGAGGAAGGGCATGCAGTTGTCGTATTCGTCATAGCTGAGCGTGCTCATGGCTGTGATCGTCGCGATCATCACGAGCCACCCTACGACGAAGGAGCTGTCCTCCATGATAAAGTTCATGCCGACGCCCCAGATGAGCAGGATGAGCATGATCTTTCCCCGCTGCCTGAGTATCGCAAAATCCTTGGCTATAAGTCCCTTCATTTTTTACGCCTCCTTTGCCATCATGATGATCAGCTCGTCGATACTGCCGGCCTCGATCACGATATCCGGATAATTGTCCGCGTAGAACTGCCTCTGGTTGGTGAGGCAGGTGTATCCGAAGCTCTCCCGCCTGGTCTTGAGGATGTACTGCTTGTCGATCTGCTCGTAGGCCTTGTCCGAAAGCCGCAGCACCCCGTACTCACCCAGGATCACGTCCGTATCCTCGTGGAGGACGATCTCCCCGTCGTGCAGCATGTAAATATCGTCGCAGAACCCCTCCAGATCCGTGGATATATGGGAGGAAATGAGGACCGTCCGCTCCCCGTCCTCCGCCAGGTAATCCCTCAGCATATCCAGGACTTCATTTCTCGCCACCACGTCCAGGCCGGCCGTCGGCTCGTCCAGAATGAGGAGCTTTGCCCTGTGACTGCAGGCGATCAGGACCCGGGCCCGGGCCCTCATGCCGGTGGAAAACTCCTTCAGGGGCTTGTCCATCGGGAGCCTGCCCTTTTTGCAGGCGTCAAGGAACCATTTCTCGTCGAAATTCGGGTAGGCGTTTCGCAGGATGGACACCACGTCCCTCAGCTTTAAGTAGCTCGAGAAGCCGGAATCCGAGAAGGCGACGCCTATGTTCTCCCGGTCCGCGGAAGTGAGCTCAGATGCGGGCTTGCCGAGCACCCGCACCTCCCCTCCATCCGGCCGGACCAGGCCCAGGAGGGACTTGATGGTGGTGCTCTTGCCGGCGCCGTTCCTGCCGACCAGGCCCGTCACGCGGCCGGTCTGTATTTCCATGCTGATGTTCAGCCGGAAGTCGCCGTATGTCTTTGTAAGATTCCTGATAGTAATCATTTTATTCCTCCAATAAGATCTCGAGCAGGTCACGGATCTCCTCGTCGGAGAAGCCGGCCGCCCGCACGGCCTCCAGGGCGGCGGACAGTTTGTTCTCGGCCTCCCGGCGGCGCATTTCCTCCGCCAGACCGGTGTCCGTCTGGGCAACGAAGCTGCCCTTGCCGTGGACCGTCACCACAAACCCCTCTTCCTCCAGGCGGTCATAGGCCTTCTTGACCGTCAGCGCGCTGATTTTGAGCTCCGCTGCCAGGGCCCGCACCGAGGGAAGGCCTTCCCCCGGCTTCAGGTCACCGCTTATGACCGCTGATTTGATGGATCCCATGATCTGTTCATAGAGGGGGACCATAGATGTGTGATTCAGTATAATGCGCATTACATACCTCCTGTATGTAAACAGTATATAACAGATATAAACAGTTGTCAACAGTATATAACAGTTAAAATAAAAAAAGATCGCGGGAAAGGGGTACCCTCCCGGTGTGCCTGGGGCACCGCCTGCAGCACCTCCGAAGCGGGAAAAGGGAGGTTCATTTCCCCTCTACCTGGAAAAATGAACCTCCCTTTTCCCGCTTCTGCGGCAGTATCTGTTTTATAATATTGACGGATCAGTCGTTCAGCAATCCCTTTGCATTGAGCAGATCCTTCAGCTTCTGGAAGTCTTCCATGTCTTCTCTCACTCGAATCTCTTTTCCATCCAGGTACAGGATGATTCCGCCTTCGCTTCCCCTGAAGAAGAGGCTGTTGGGATGATATTCCGTGCGCCTTGTC
>CACXEL010000262.1 GCA_902766655.1 uncultured Lachnospiraceae bacterium
CACCTTCGTTGAGCTCAGGCTTGCTGCCGCCGCAGGCGCCCATGGTCAATACCATACCGACTGCCATAATGCAGGCAATTACCCTTTTAAAGGTCACGTTTTTCATTTTTACCTCCTTTTTTGTCTGTCAACCCTTGACCGAGCCGACCATGATGCCGCTGTCAAAGTACTTCTGGAAGAAGGGGTACATGATCAGCAGGGGAAGACTGGAAATAATGATGGTGGCGTACTTGAGCAGCTCGGCGAGCTGGGCTCTGGCTGCCGTACTCTGCATATCCGAAATCATGCCGGATTCCGGCTGGTTCTGAATAAGGATGGAACGAAGGACCAGCTGCAGGGGCTGCTTGGCGCTGTCGTTCAGGTAGATCATGGCGTCGAAGTAGCTGTTCCACATACCTACGAACTGCCAGAGGGCAAGCACCGTGATGACCGGTGTGCAGACCGGAAGCAGGATCATGAAGTAGTAGGTCAGCTCATTGGCGCCATCCACATCCGCGGCCTCCCGGAGCTCTGCCGGAATGCCCTGGTAATAGGTCCTGGCGATGATCATGTTCCAGACGCTGAAAGCGCCGGGAAGGATGATAGCCCACATGCTGTTCAGAAGACCAAGGTTACTGATGAGCAAGTAGGTGGGGATCAGGCCGCCGCCGAAGAACATGGTGATCATGAAGATGGTGTTGAAGAAGCCTCTGCCCTTAAAGTCCACGCGGGACATGGGGTAAGCGGCAAAAAGCGTTACAAAGACAGAGACAAAGGTGAATACCACAGAGTAGATGATGGCATTCTTGAAACCTACCCAGATCTGGCTGTTGGAGAGGACTCGCTGGTAAGCGGTCGTGGTCCACTTCTCCAGATCAAAGGAGACGCCACTGTTCTGCAGAGTGATCGGATCCATGAAGGAAGCGATGATGATGTAGATGATAGGGATGATGATGGCAACGACGAAGAAGCCCAAGAGGAGATATCCTACGATGAGCAGGGTCTTATCCGCCAGAGACAGCTTGGAAAATTTTTGTGTTTTCATGATGTCCCTCCTTTTACAGACCCTTGCCGTCATTCATCTTCTCGACGATCTTGTTGACGAGAATGAGCAGGATGACGTTGATTACCGTGTTGAAGAGGCCGACCGCAGTGGAGAAGGCGTAGTCACCATCCAACAGACCCTTCTTGTAGACGTAGGTGGCAATGATCTCAGACGAAGCAAGGTTAAGGTCCGTCTGAAGAGCGTAGGCCTTTTCAAAGCCGATGCTCATGATATTACCTGCCTGGAGGATGAACTGGATGACGACCATGTCCTTGATGGCGGGCCATTCAACGACCTGAATCTGCTGGAAGATGTTGGCGCCGTCCATGATGGCCGCTTCACGAAGCTCCTGGCTGGCGCCGGAAAGTGCCGCGGTGTACATGATCGAACCCCAGCCGGCTCCCTGCCAGATACCGGAGACGATGTAGATGGTACGGAAGGCTCCCGGCATGGTCATGAAATTGATCTGGGTTCCCAGCATCTGGTTCAGCGGGCCGGTGACGGAAAGAAGAATACGGACCAGACCGCAAAGAACGATGACGGAGATGAAGTTGGGCAGATAGAGAACTGTCTGGATCTTCTGCTTGATGCTGGCGCGCTGGATTCTGTTCAGCAGGAGGGCCAGCAGGATCGGCACCGGGAATCCCCAGAGCAGTCCAAAGATACTCAGCTTCAGTGTGTTCGCCAGATAGCTGAGGAAATCCGGCGAGGAGAGGAACCTGTGGAAGTACTTAAAGCCTACCCACCTGCTTCCCAATATACCCCTGATGGGATTGTAATCCTGGAATGCGATCAGGATGCCTCCCATGGGGATGTACCGAAAGATGATCGTCAGCAGCAGAGCCGGCATCAAGAACAAAAAGTAAAGCTGCCAGTGCTGCTTGACGTACAGCAAAGTTTTACGCATGTTTCTGCGCTCCTCCTTTCGATGACGTTGGTTCCTGGGTGTGATAGTCCGCGAAGTACCGGATACGGCCGCTCTCCGATTCCACAGACCTGGCACCGATGACTCATTATACAGCAGATTGTGCATTTGCGCAAGCACACTGATTTATATGCACTATTTTTGGCCCCAATTTTGTTTATATGCACTACTCGGTAGTTGTGTTTTTGTGCATTATTGCGGGTTTACATTTTCACATTTATGGGAGTAGACTAATCAAAAAGGAAATATGCCCACTGTCCGTTTTTAACATTTGACACTTTCCTCATCTCTCTATAGAATAGGTTTAGGGGCTTAGACCCCATACTATTTTGAGATTCAGAAACGGAGACAGTGATGGCTGAGCGAGTCACGATTCAAGACATAGCAGATGCCCTTGGACTTTCAAGAAATACGGTTTCAAAGGCTATCAATAATACCGGGCCCATAGCAGAGGCCACAAAGACCGCAGTCCTGAAGAAGGCCGCGGAAATGGGTTATAAGCAGTTCTCTTATCTCACCCTGCCCCCCAACATGGACGGAAAGACAGACGACGCTGCTTTCGACAATGTATCCCAAGACCTGCCCCCCTCCTGTATGAGAACCAGATCCGGTCCTTCGGAGATTGCCTTCATCACCACAGGACAGATGGACAATTCTCATTTCGGCACCACCATGGTGGACAGGATCAGCCACGAGCTTTCGCTTTTCGGCTACAGCCTGACCATCTACCGCCTCCTGCCTGCAGAAATTGCAGCATTGCGGGTACCGCCCGTGATCCATCCCTCCCGCACCGCCGGAATCATCTGTGCCGAGCTGCTGGACAGTGATTACTGCCGCATGGTGGCCAACCTCCCTTATCCTTGTCTTTTTGTAGATTTTCCGGTCTATCTGGAGGAAGATCCACCAAAGGCGGATGTCCTGCTCATGGACAATGAAAGCTGTATCTTTTCCTTTATCAGAACAATGAGGGATAAAGGTGTGCGTAGCTTTGCCTTCATCGGGGATGTCTATCACTGTCAGTCCTTCTTTGAGCGCTATCGAAGCTTCCGCTGTGCCGTTGAGACCTATGGCCTTCCCTACGATCCATCCCTGAGCATCACCAGAGACTGCAACAAGCTCCGGATCAATAGCTATCCTGAATATCTCAAGTCCCTGGTCGACAGGCTCAGTGCCCTTCCGGTCCTGCCTGAGGTCTATATTTGTGCAAATGATTTCGTTGCGATCGATCTGATGAGAGCCCTTTTAGAGATGAACATCCGTATTCCGAACGACATCATGGTTCTCGGCTTCGATGACTCACCGGAGTCCAGGATTCTGTCCCCGGCGCTATCCACCGTACATATCCACAGCCAGACTATGGGCTATACCGCCGTAAAGATGCTTCTCAACCGCATCCAGCAGCCGGACCTCTATTCGCAGACCGTCCACACGGAGACATCTTTGCTCCTCAGAGCTTCCACGGAACGGTAAGGCTCTTATTCGGCTGTACTATGCCGAAAGGAGCCCTTGTTCACATGAGAAGTTTACTGAACCCCGAAAACCCTGCGATGAGGTTTCTGACCAAAATCGGATACAGCATATGCCTTAATTTTCTCTGGTTCATATGCTGCCTCCCCATCATCACGGCCGGCGCCTCCACCACCGCACTCTACTCGGTGACGCAGAAGATGGTCCGTGACGAGGAGGGCAACATTTTCTCCGCCTTCTTCACGGCTCTCCGTCAGAATTTCCGCCAGGCCACCAAGGTCTGGCTCCTTCTCCTTGTGGCTGGCATCTTCATCGGCTTCGACGGCTATCTTCTTTTCCACCTTAAGAACATGAACGCCTTCTGGACGGTCCTGACAGCTGTCTGGATCGTGCTCTTCGCCGCCTACTGCATTGTTCTGCTGTATGTCTTTCCGCTTACAGCCAGGTTCGAAAACACCACCTTCGCCATGATCCGCAACTCGCTGATCACGGGTATGCACTATCTCCTCTGCACGGTCCTGGTAGCGGCCTTCCACTTCGCCGTCGGCTATATCATTATTTTCATCTACACGCCCGTCATGTTCCTGGGGGAAGGTCTCTGTGCCCTCTTCTCCTCCTGGATCATGAAGAACATCCTGATCCGGCTTGAGGAGATGGCCCTCTCCGCAGGACCGCCCGGTCCTGAGCCGGAGGGGGATGCCGGGCAGGATGAGACCACTCCGTCAGCGGCAAGGAGTGAAAATCCATGAAAATGTCCGACATGCCCTTATCCAAACGTATCCAATATATATGGGATTATTACAAAGTGCCGCTCTTTACAGCGGCACTTCTTCTTTATATCCTCGGCTATATCATCTGGCGTTTTGCGACGAAGCAGGAGATCGTCCTCTATGCAGCCGCCGTCAACACACAGGTGTCTCAGGAAGGCGAAGAGGTCCTGCAGGCGTTTCCGCAGTCTGGCTTCATTTCCCCGAAGGAGGAAAAGAGCGCCGTGAGCCTGGCGGCCAATCTCTTTCTCACGTCCGATCCCACCTCCGAATACCACGAATATGTCTACGCTTCCCGCCTCAAGGTCCTGGCCTCCATCGAAGCGCAGAATCTTGACCTGGTGATCGCGGATCGGGAAGCCCTGGATGCCTTCGCGTCCGAAGGCTTTCTCCTCGATCTCACAGAAGTATTCGGGGCGGATACCGGCATCAGGGAAAGGCTCACGGAATTGTCCGTCATCCTGGAGGACAATCACATAGATGCCCTCCTGGACGATGAGATTGCCTATGAGGCAGTCACGGAAGCCAGCCTTTACGCCGTTGACATCTCGGATCTTCCCTTCTTTACCACCGGCAGCGGTGAGGTCTTCCTCGGGGTCATCGCCAATTCTCCCCGCGGGGAGAATGCTGTTTCCTTCGTACGATACCTGATCAAGGAAGCCGGATCTCCCTCCGAATGAACATCCTGGCCCAGGGCGCATGCTACAGCCATGCTGCCTGCAGGTCATTTATATACATTTCCACGAAAACGCGCCGAATGCATCAATGTCTCTGACATAAACGACCGTTTTTTGGCAGTCGGCAAATGACTCTTTGACCGCCTGGGAGAAATGAAAAATGAACGCCAATCATGAACTTCTTATGAGCCTCCTCCCCCTCACCGAGGAAGAGCTCGTCTACAAAAAATTCTTTGAGCTCCGCCGGGACCCGAAAGCTCTTGCCGCCTACATGGAAGAAATGGAAGACTATGTCCGCTCCCACCGGCTTCTCATCTTCGACTACCCCTTCGTGACCCATCCGGAGCTGCTCAAGGAGGAGGATCTCTACAAGGACTACTCCATCTCCCGAGGCTCCAGCGTAAACGTGGTGCGGCATCTCCGCTATACCCCCGTATTCCGCCACAGCCACACCTTTTTCGCTGTCCTCTACGTGCTGCGCGGAAAATGCGGCCACACCGTCGACGGCGTGGACCAGCCCATGACCCAGGGAGATGTCTTCTTTCTTCCGCCAAAGGTCATGCAGACCATCGAAGTCTTCGACGACAGCCTCGTCCTCAACCTCCATATCCGGCGGGACACCTTCGACGACATCTTCTTCAACACCCTCCGCTACAACAACATTCTCTCTGATTTCTTCATGAGCTGCCTCTACAGCCAGAAACCCATGAATGGAATCCTCTTCCGGACCGGGAACGACTACGACATTGAAAATCTTTTCCTCGAAATGTACCGGGAGGTCCGCCTGGACGACGAGTACAGCTGGCGCCTCCTCAACAACCTCGTACCCTTGCTCTTCGCCAAGCTCCTGCGAGGCTATGAGGGCCAGGCCGTCTTCGCCGGGTCCGTTCAGAAGCAGGCCTCAGACAATACCCGGCTCAAGATCCTCAGCTATATCACCGACCATTATCGAACGGTGACCTTGTCGGAGGTGGCGGATCATTTCAACTATTCCGTTCCCCACTGCTCGAGGCTCGTCCGGGACGAGACCGGCGGCAGCTTCGTGACCTTCGTCCGGAGGATCCGCATGAATCATGCAGCCGCCCTCCTCCGCGGCACCCGGACCTCTGTCGCCGACATCAGCGCTATGGTGGGCTACGAGAATCCGGAATCCTTCATCCGCGTTTTTGAAAAGTACTATGGGATGACGCCCACGGCATACCGTAAAAAGGAAGAGACCGCCTGAGCAGGCAAAGTGCGTACCGTTCCTGTTCGGTGGCATCAAAAAAGCCCCTTGACCGGTCAGAAGCCAGTCAAGGGGCGCTTTTATCTCCGCCCTTACAGGGCAGGCTCTCTGATCATGCCGGTCCCGGCAGGGTTGAGAGCCTCAGTCAGTCTTCGTCACCTTAAGATCCCTGAAAAACGCCTCCGTGCCGATATCGACAAAGAGGCCGATTCCGCCGCGCGCGTCCGCCCCATGAATCAGCCTGTCCACGACAAGGGCAGGCTTTTCCATGTCATTCACATAAAAGGAAGCCCGTTCCCCCTTCACCACAGCCTTCAGGCGGATCCACTCATCGAGGGCGATATCCGCCTCCGAGTCATACCGGGTGATGCCGTGGGCGCGGAAGTACTCGAAGGTGTAGTTCGGATAGGAAAAATACTGGGTCCCGTGGGATCTGCGGACCGGGTCCTCCGTGACCCGGATCCCGTTGGTCGGACGGACATAGTAGGACTCAAAAGCGCTGTCGTCCTCGTTGATCCGGAAGGCAATGCCGATGAATCCCCTGGCCAGGGCAGGCGCATCCGGGAGGAGTCGGGCGAGCATAGTCACCTCAATGATTCCATTGTGGAAATCCGTGCCGGCCACCTTGGCGTAGGTGTTCTCATCGTAATCGTTCAGTTTTGCCTCATGCTTGGTCACCCGGAGGCAGGTCTGCCCGTCAAGATCCGCGACGGATGCATGTACATAGGATTCCTGAATCTGCGTTCTCTTCCAATCAAATATCTCTGTCATTTTCTCCAGCCTTTCCATTCAGCGCATCGGGTTGCTTGCATTTCCACATTGCTCTTTAATCTTAGCCGATAAGAGAGATTATCGCAACAGGAAGCCTTGCCGGCTGCGGCTTCCATACTTCTTTGGGGAAGACCGGCCTGCGGACAGGCCGCTGCCGTATTGCATCGTACAGAAGCATTTGTTACAATATAAAAATGGACCGGCCAGGACAAGGCCGGCCAGTCTCCATCATCTCATTTCAAAGCAGGAGGATTTCACCATGAAAATTGCCATGGCCAACGACCATGCGGGAACACGCATGAAAAATGAAATCAAAAAGCAGCTTGAAGCAATGGGACACGAGGTCGTAGACTTCGGCACCTACGACGAGAACGCCGCCGACCTCCCGGACTACGTCTACCCCGCCGCCCTGGCGGTGGCCAAAGGGGAATGCGACAGGGGCATCTTCGTCGATGGCGTCGGCTACGGCAGCGCCATGATTGCCAACAAGATCAACGGCATCTACGCCGCCGTCTGCCAGGATCCCTTATGTGCCGCCCTCTCCCGCCAGCACAACGACACCAATGTCCTCTGCCTGGGCGCAAAGATCATCGGCACCCTGATCTCCACCGAGATCGTCAACACCTGGATGACCACGGACGCCTTCACCGCCGACAAGTACGTCCGCCGCGTGAACAAGGTCAAGGAGATCAACGACCGCCACTGCGTGCCGGTAAAATAAGACTTTCTCCACCCCTCACTCAATTAGACTGCTCCGATTATTAAAAGCAGAGCCGCAGTTCCGTATCCTTTGGAGATACGGAACTGCGGCTCTGCTTTTTTCATTGTCTGGCATAAATCTCACTCGGGCCAGACAAAGTGCGCGCCCCCGGCTTCGAGGCCGTCAATCAGAATGTTCTGCCCGGTGCAGAAGCGGTTGGTCACCGTCATGAAGTAGGACCACTCGGCTGCCTCGCGGACGGTCATCCAACGCTTGAGGGGCGTCACTGCCATGATTTGCGCCCAGAGGGCGGGGTCCTCCATGACCGGCCGGTTGAGCTCGGTCATGACGCCGCCGAAGTCCAGGCTGTTGCAGGTGGCGCCGTAAGGTGCGATCCGCAGGGCAACATTTTTCGTGTAGGCCAGCAAGCCTCCTTTGCTGGCTGCGTACTCGGGAAATTCAGACCCCGTGTGGGCACTGGCGGAACCGATCATGAGAACGGACCGAATCCCCTCGTGAATCCCGTAGTGCTCCGTGATGGCGATGGTGCCTTTAAGGTTCACATCTATTTCGTCACTGCCCTGCACACCGGCGTTGTTGATGAGGATGTCCACCGGGGCAAGGTCCGGGTAGGCCTCCCGGTCCCGGATATCCAGGCGGTAGTGGGTGTAGCGGGCGTCCTCGATGGCGCTCTCCTTCAGGTCAAAGCCGACGACGGTGTGTTCATTTTCCAGAAAATACCGGGCGATGGCTTCCCCGATGCCGCCCGAACTGCCGGTGATCAGAATTCTCATCTCTGTCCTTCCATTACATAGCGGGTGATGTAGCTCTCACCCACGCGCTGCCTCTCCCAGCTGTTCGAGACCCTGTAGCCGATGGGCGAGAAAATGACCTCGCAGAGGAGCTCAGCCACCGCGCCGGTGATGGCGCAGGTGATGCACTGGACCATGGTCCATCCGAAGAAATGGTGGCTGACCAGGAGAGCAAAGACCAGGTTGTCCACGAACTGCCCGATGGCGGTCGATACGTAAGTCCGGACAGCGTATGTCCCGAAGCTGACCTCATACTTCTTCCTGAGGCTCAGACCGATATACCAGTTGGTGAAATTGTTGACGACGGAGGAGACCAGGAAGGCGACGGAGCTGCCCAGGAGGACATACCATGTCCCACCGAAGGTGTGGTCCAGGGCAACATTGATGACGGCTTCGGAGCCATCCACAAAGGACTCTCCCCAGACGCCGGGGATCCGGCTGCCAGCATAAAGAATAAGGCAGAAGAAAAGGTTGACCGAGATACCGCCCACCGTCAGCATGGTGGCTGCCCGCGGCCCGTAGCGGCGCGTCACGATATCCAGGATCAGAAAGACGATCCAGGAAACAATAAAACCACAATCGAGAGCCAGCCAGGAAAAGGGCAGGTTGATGCTCTTGTTCGCCAGCAGGTTCATGGTAATTGTGGCCGCGATGAAAATGGAGACCGTCAGCGAGGGCAGCGAGCGGAAAAGCTCCGTCGACTCCCGGACCAGGTCCCTGAGTTTGGAAGTATTCATTTGTTTTTCTCCTTGGTTTTATTATTTTACGAGAAGGATTTAGAGGCCGAACTTCTCGGTTGGCGGCCATGATGACTTCCCATGCCGAAGCCGCCAACGTCTAATATATTATCTTAAGTTGAAAAATGCAAGCATATTCGTAACTATTCAGCACCCCACAGCTCGGGATGCTGAATAGTTACGAATATGCTTGCTTCATCGATTATTCGGTCGAACGCAGGAGGATGCGAGCCGGTGAGGGAATCTGCAGGAAATACTACCCGGCCTGAGCTATTCACCGGTTTGACCGCTTTCACTTGAAAGATTTCTCGAACCCCGTCTCGTCATCCCCGAAGCACTCGACATACCTGGCCCTCTTCGATGGCTCGATGCCCTCCCTCTCCAGGTGCGGCACCGCGCCGAAGCTGTTCACGCGGAAGGATACCTTCCCCGGCCTTCGCTCCTCGGTGTAGACGCTGATGATGGAGGTCGGCGCCGTGGAGAAGCCGTGCCAGAGCACCATGGTTGATACGTTGAGGAGGTGCGAGAGGATCACATAGCTGACCCCCAGATGGCAGAACAGGGCCACCGTATCGTGATTTGGCCGGACGCTCTCGTAAATGAGCCCATTCCGCCTGTATCCATGTTCCTCAAGAAGAGTGTCGATCCCGTCCCGGACCCACTCGTACTCTTCGCGCACATGCCCTTCCCGCATGACCGGCACGTCGCACCAATGGTCCTTGTCGAAGAAGAGGGGCTCGGCGGTCCAGTCCTCAGGCAGCCAGTCCCAGACGATATGCTTGCGCCCCGGGCTGTCCGGGCGGTCGATGAGGGGGCTGAATTCCCGGAGCCAGGGCTTCATTTCCGGGACCAGGTCCTTGTGGGCAAGACCCAGCTCTGCGGTCAGGGCCGCCCTGCCCAGGGGCGAAACATAAGCCTTGTCAATGGGAATATCTTTCAGGTACCTGCCCAGGGCTTCGGCCTCCCGGCGTCCCCGCGGGGTCAGTGAATCATTGACATAGTCCGGGTCTCCGTGGCGAATGATGATGAGGCGCATACTTGTCTCCTTTTTCGTAAGTTATCTCTGTATTCCTTCCCTTTCGACAACCTCTTCCTCAGGCATTGACCGCCCGGGTTGCTTCCTCTGTACTACTGTCTTCCACGGCGGTAGGCGAGCGGCGTCATCCCGTTCATCTTCTTGAAGGCCTCCGTAAAATGACTCTGCGAGCTGAAGGCCAGAATGTCGCTGATCTCCGCCAGCGAGAAATCGGAAAAGCGCAGCATGTTCCGCGCCGCCTCCATGCGCTTGCCCGCTATATAATCCGAGACGCTCATCCCGATCTCCTGCTTGAAGAGGGTAGACAGGTAGGATGGGCTCAGACCGGTCTCCTCCGCCAGGTCCGACATGCGGATCCGGGTGTGGAGGTGATGGTAAATGAAATCCAGGCACTTTTCGACAGGCCTCGAACAGGCCTTTGCCTTGGTCATTCCCGCCATCTCCTGCGTGTAAAATGCGAACATCTCCTTGAAGAGCCCGGTCACCTCATCCACCGTCTTCAGAAGATCCATCCTCTGGATGAAGAGGTCGCTGATATTGAAGGCCCGCTCAGAATCCATCCCGCCGGAGATGGCCGTCCTGGCCGCCACCGTGACGGCAGCGACAAAGAGGTACTTGGCGTTCCGGACCGGGTCATCCGACAGGTGCCCGTTCCTGCCCGCCATATGAACCACCCCGGCTTCCTCGACAGCCCGCATATCCCCGGCCTTCATCAGCTCAAAGAGTAAGCTCTCCTCCTCGGAGGTGTGGTGGCGGAATTCATTTTCGCGGCTGATGAACTCCAGGTATTTCAGCTTTTGCTCAGTCACTGTCGCTTCCGCCATACACACTCTCTCCTTTCACGGAGCCTTCCTCATATTTCCAAAGAAAGCAGGGGCCGGGAATCCGGCCCCCGCTGCATAAAGGTTATTCACCGCCGGGCTCCCAACAGGCGGCCCGGATATCTGCTTTTCAGCGCTCCCACTTCCAGCCGGCGACCTCGGGAAGGTCCATGCCGTACTCGTGGATGTACTGCTTGTGCTCGACCAGCTTGTTGCGCATCTTCTGGTAGAGGTAGGCGCCCCGGTTGCCGAGCTGCGGCAGGTGGCGGAGAGCCTCGATGACCAGGTGGAAGCGGTCGATATCGTTCTGGACGCGGACGTCGAAGGGCGTCGTGATAGTGCCCTCCTCCTTGTAGCCGCGGACGTGCATCATGCGGTTGTTGTGGCGGCGGTAGGTCAGCTCGTGGACCAGGCTGGTGTAGCCGTGGAAGGCGAAGATGACCGGCTTGTCCGTGGTGAAGAGCAGGTCATAATCCGCGTCGGAC
>CACXEL010000263.1 GCA_902766655.1 uncultured Lachnospiraceae bacterium
AGGAACTGAGGTGGTGGGACTGAGGGACGGACCTTTTTCCCAAACTGAGACCGAGGGACGGACCTTTTTCCCAAAATGGGAAAAAGGTCCGTCCCTCGGTCTCAGTTTGGGAAAAAGGTCCGTCCCTCAGTCCCAGTGAGCGTGTACTTATGATATAATATATGAATGACAACAAGAAAGGGGCGACTCATTATGTCATTTTTCAATTTCCTGGCTGATTTCATGGATGACCTGCTTGACTGGAAATACAGCCCGGTCCGGGCAGCCATCCTCTTCCTGCTCTTCCTGCTGATCACGGTCACGGTGCCCATCTCTCTCTACGAGGCAACGCTGCCGGAGAGTGAGCTGTTTTTATACCCGCTTCTCCTGAAGATCTTCGAATACAAATTCGGGGAAGGCGGCTATTATGCGGTGCTGAACGTCGTGAAAACGGTCATCACCATCATACCCATTTTACTGGTCTCTCAGGTGGAAGAATCGGTGTTTCGCATCCGGAGCGTCTTCGGTCTTTCCTGCGATACTATGTTCCGAAAGGCATTCAGCTATGCTTACCTGGTCGTCGCGATCCTGGTTGCATTTTCCTTTGTTCTGTATCTGCTCAAAAAGATATTCGGGAATTCCTTCCTCGGGAGAGCTGCCACAAGGCGCCTGGAAAAAGAGAATGAGCACAGCGCCCAAAAAGAGGCAAAACGTCAGGCGAAGCAGCGTGCCGCCCAGGCCGAAATACGTGCAGTCAAGGATGCGGCTCGTCAGGAGATGATAGAAAAGACGAGCATACCGCACATTGAAGTGGACCCCGATTCCTACCGCCGCTGGAAAAACAACAGATATGTTCTGGATGCGGTGCGGAAGTGGACAAGCGAGAGCTATCTCAACAGTCCGGAAGGTGAATATCTGCGGAAGCTGTTTGCGGATGGGTATAAAAAGGAGAAAAATTCACAGCACGAGATCCCACCGATGTCTTGTTCCCAGACGCTCATATGTGCCATACCCGTCGCATTCATCACCTGGTATATCAGCTCTCATTTGACCGTTGGTGAAACGCTGGGCTACAATCTCGCCGGCCTGAGCCTTGTGCCGGGCGTCATTCTTCTGTTTTGGTTCACCTCAAAAACGAGCGTCAATGCGATTGCCGCCCTGGCTTACATCGTCTCGGCGAACTGGTTCGCACCGCTTCACCCCAGGGTCTTCCTCATCGCCTGGTGGGCCGTTTGCGGGATCCTTGTCCTCATCGGCATTTTCTACCTGCGCGGCACCCAGAAGGAGCGCGAGCATGACTACATTCGCAAGCAGGAACAAGGCTACGACGCGACCGACCTGGCCATGAAATACTACTACGACAGTGTGACCGACGAACTGCGCCGATCTCTCCGTCGTGAAGGCGTTTCAGAAGCCCAGACCGAGCTGGCGGTCGGCACCTTTAACCGGCTTACTTCCGGCTATTATTACAGGTTCACCTGGTATAGAATCGATACGGAACTGCCGACCCCGGGACAGATACGTGTGACGGTGAAACATCAGGGCGTAGATGATTAATGGGACTTGGTGGGACTTAGGGACGGACCTTGAGACTGAGGGACGGACCTTTTTCCCATTTTGATGCTCAAAATGGGAAAAAGGTCCGTCCCTCAGTCTCACCTCAGTCCCACCACATAAACACTTCAGGAGGAATCGCATGTTTACACTTCTATCACTTTTCATTATGCTGCTTGTCTTCGCGGTCCTGACCGGTATCCTGATCGGGGTCTTCCTGCTGCTCATCTGGCTCCTGGAAAAGCTCCTCCCCAAAGCCGGGGCGCCGGCTGGCGGGAGACCGGCGGAAGCGGAGAGGAAGAGCCGAAATCCTGCGGGCTTCATTTTCAGCGTCCTGTTCAGCGGCTTCTTTCTGCTGCTCAGTTGGGGAATGCTCTCTTATCTCGGCGCCATTCCCAGCTACATGTCCATACCGCTGAAGTCGCATTATCTGAACCAGATCCTGGTGGTCACGAGCGCGGACGTGCAGGAAGAATTCCAGAAGACCCTGGATGAAGAGAGCATCCCCAAAGGCACCTTTGACAAAATCAACGAGACCTCCCTTCACCAGGCCCGCCTGCGCGATTACATGGAAAATAAGAACACCATGCTGTTCGTCCCTTCCGGCAAGGACCGCGCCTACAGCCTTGAAAAGGGAGAACTCAAGGGCCTCTGGAAAGCAGGCAGACAGATGGGGCTGCTGATCAGCGAAAAAGGGCTGGATTACTTCATTTCCTGCAGGTACAGAGGGCAGACGACTGTGGACCACGCCGGAAGGTGTGCAGATTCAGTCACTTACTTTGAAAATGTGCAGAGAACGGTCGACGGTTTTGTCCCCGAATACCTGGCGGAGCTACTGAATAAGCAGAAGACCGGAAATATGACCCCCCGCGAATTTGCCTGCCTTCTGGAGGCGAGGATCTGGGGACAGATTGCCGGCTGGTTCCCGGAAACGGATACGGCTTTCATTTTTGACGGCAACAAGGACGGCCTGCTCAGGGTCTGCAACACCGCCGACAATACTTACCGGGAGACACAAATCCCGCAGGATTACGCGCTGATCGGCTTTGTCAACGACCATACCGCCGCCTGTATACGGCCTGACCGGAGCATCGCGATGTGTGACATCGATGAGGGCGAACTGAAGGATACCATCGCGGGCATGCACGCCGTGACGGCAGGCATCTGGGTCGACGATGCGACCGGCGATGTCTATCTCAGCGCAATCCACACGAAGGAAGATGGCTCATCCCCCTTCGTATCCGGATGGCACTGGACCGACGGCGATCTGAAACCGGTCGCGAAAACCCTCTGGTATCATGAGCTGAAAGAGGACTGGAGCTGGCAGGAGGGCGATGTTTTCTGCCAGAAGGACATCGCCTTTGCGGTGTTCCCGGACAAGACCTTCATTCAATACGTGAAATTTGACGATCCGTGGGGGTGAAAAAATGAACAAGTATAGAAAAACGAAAACATCCATAGATTACGTGCTGGCAGGCTGTGGCCTTTTTCTCCTGCTGATCTACCTCTCCGTCATCAACTTCTTCAATAATGCAAACGCCTCCGCAACGATTGCCGATAACCTGAAGTTCTGGGGACCCATCCTCGAGACGATCATCGGAATCCTGTTTTTGGGTGCACTGGTGATAGCCTTCATCATTTCCGTCCGCGAGGGCGATCCCCTGCGGGTGATCGTGGTCGGCTATATCATCTGTGTCATTTCCTTCCTCGAGGCCATCCTGGCCCAGTTCTTCCTGTCGCTGATGGTCGCCGACGCCATGCTGGGCTCCGCGGGCATCATGGCCCAGATCGGCGTGAATACGTTGGCCATGTCATTGAATCTGTCGGGAGAGGCCTTCTGGCTTGCCCTGGATGCTGCC
>CACXEL010000264.1 GCA_902766655.1 uncultured Lachnospiraceae bacterium
TATTACAGGAAGTTCCATCTGCCGAGCCTCAGGCTCCGGAAAATGTGGTGGCTGTGCGGCAGTCCCGACGAGGAGGCCTTCAACATTCTCCTCGCCCACAATCCGCAGTTCGCCAGGACCTACATGAACTGGGGCGCGGACCTGTGCGTATGCGGTCATTTCCACGGAGGGCTTGTCCGCGGACCGCTTTCGGGGAGGGCACTTCTCAACCCTTACGGGTTCGTATTTCCCAGATACGGCTATGGGCACTTTATGGCGGACGGGCGGCACCTGGTGGTCTCGAGCGGGCTCGGCGACCACAACATACCCATCCGGGTCTTCAATCCCCACGAGATGGTGGTGATCGACCTGGTACCGGAGGACGAAGATGCCGCTGAACGTTGAACTCAAGGTCTACGACGGGCCGCTGGACCTCCTCCTGGGCCTGATCGAGAAAAATAAGATCAATATCTTTGATATCCCCATCGTGGAGATCACCGACCAGTACCTGGCCTACGTGCGGCAGATGCAGACGGAGGATCTGGGACTCATGTCCGAATTCATGGTCATGGCCTCGGAACTCATCTCCATCAAGTGCAGGATGCTCCTGCCGCCCGAGGTGGACGAGGAGGGGGAGGAGATCGACCCGAGGGAGGAACTGGTGAAGCAGCTCCTCGATTACAAGATCTACAAGGCCATGTCCTACGAGCTCAAGGATATGATGGAGGACGCCTCCCATGTGGTCTACAAGCCGGACACGACGCCCGGCGAGGTCAGAGCCTACAGGCCGGAGGTGGACCTCGACGACCTGGTCGGCGATCTCACCTTATCCCGGCTCCACGAAATCTTCGACGCGATCCTTCGCCGTCAGGAGGAGAAGCTGGATCCCATCCGGAGCCGCTTCGGCACCATCCGGCAGGAGGAGGTCAGCCTCTCGGACAAGCTGACGGAGCTGGCAGCCTACGCGAAGAAGAAAAAGCGGTTCTCCTTCCGGGAGCTCATGGCGCGGCAGAGGAGTAAAATGCAGACCATTGTCTCCTTTCTGGCCCTCCTCGAACTCATGAAGTACGGCATCGTCGAAGCCGTGCAGGAGGAGACGGGAAGCGACATCTTCATCGAGGAGGTGCCCGGTGCGGACCTCAGCCAGGTGACCATAGAATCCGAGCTCTTTGAGGACGAGGCGGTGACGACAGAAGGAGAAGCCTATGGCGGAGACGAATGAACAGGACATTGTCCTTGACTATACAGAAGATCCGAAAAAGGTCGAGGCGGCCATAGAGGCCATACTTTTCGCGACAGGGGAGGCGGTGGCCATCGCGGACCTGGCAAAGGTGCTCTCTCTGCCGCAAAATGAAGTTCGGGAGAGGGTCGCATCCCTGGCAGCCTCCTGTGAGGAGGCGGAGAGGGGAGTTCAGATCATCTTCCTGGACGACGCGGTGCAGATGTGTACCCGGAAGGACTACTACGGCGCGCTGATCCGGTATGAGCTCCAGCCCAGGAAGCCCAGGCTCACGGACGTTATGCTGGAGACCTTGTCGGTGATCGCCTACCGGCAGCCCGTTACCAAGGCTGAGATCGAGCGGATCCGGGGCGTCAACTCGGACCATGCGGTCAACCGGCTCCTGGAGTACGGGCTGGTGAAGGAGCTGGGACGGGCAAAGCTTCCCGGCAGACCACTGCTTTTCGGGACCACGGAGGAGTTCCTCCGGAGGTTCGGTCTCTCCTCCCGGGAGGACCTGCCGGAGATCTCGACGGTCATGGTCGAGGACTTCAAGTCCGAGGCCGAGAGCGAAGCCGGGGTCAGTGTGGAGGTCTGAAAATCAAGAACAACGACCGGCTTTCGAGGACGGAAGAATTGCGGATAATAAGGAACAGTATGCTGGGACTGCTGCTGCCGGAAGGCGGTGCGGTCCCTTTCTTTTTTCCTGCATGCCCATAAACTTATTCGATTTTGTCCCATCTCCACTGTTGTAAAATAGAGTCTTTTAGCGTAGAATAAAATAGAAATCCTTTGATTTTAGCGAACAGGAATATGTCTTCCCGGTCGCTGCGAAAGTACGGCCAGAAGCTTTGGCGGGGCTTCCCTGCCGGGGGCACGGCGGACGCGGACCGGGCATGTTCGTTTGCTATTATAATACTTTTTGGAGGAGTTAAGATGAGTGATACACAAGGTGCAGCAGGCAGGAGAATCAACACTCTGCTTGACGCAAACAGCTTCGTAGAAATCGGCGCTCAGGTGACAGCCCGCAGCACGGATTTTAATCTTTCATCCGCCAAAGCTCCGTCTGACGGTGTCATCACCGGCTACGGGACAGTGGATGGAAGCCTGGTGTACGTTTACAGCCAGGACGCGTCCGTCATGGGCGGGTCCGTCGGCGAGATGCACGCCAGGAAGATCGTCAACATCCTCAGGATGGCCCGCCGTATGGGTGCCCCCGTCGTCGGCATCCTTGACTGCAGCGGCGTCCGCCTGGAGGAATCCACGGACAGTCTGAACGGTCTCGGAGCAATCTACAGGGCCATGTCCATGAACAGCGGTGTTGTCCCGCAGATCGCGGCCGTGATCGGCAGCTGCGGCGGCGGTCTCGCTTTCATCCCTGCCCTTTCCGATTTCGCTTTCATGGCCGAGGGAGGGAGCCTCTTCGTGAACGCTCCGGACGCCATCGAAGGCAACACCGTCGAAAAGCTGGATAACCGCAAGGCCGATTTCCAGGCAGAGAGCGGCAACGTGGACGTGACCGGAACAGAGGAGGAGGTCTTCGCGGCTATCCGTGACCTTCTGGGCTATCTGCCGGCCAACAACGAGGACGAGGGCGAGCAGATCGCCTGCACCGACGACCTGAACCGCAGCTGCGGCGCCATCTCCGGTGTTGAGACTGCCAGAGAGGCCATCGTTCAGATCGCTGACAACGGTATCTTCTTCGAGACCAAGAAGGACCATGCCACCGGTATCGTGACCGGCTTTATCCGCCTGAACGGCGCTACAGTCGGCGTCGTTGCCAACAAGGCCCAGGGCGCTGTCATCTGCGGATGCGGCGCGGAGAAGGCTGCTGACTTCATTTCCTTCTGCGACAGCTTCTCCATTCCGGTCCTCACGCTGGCCAGCCCGGCCGGCTTTGCCCGCAAGGAGCGGATCGAGCGCGTCCTTCCGGCAGCCGCTGCCAGACTGATCCATGCCTACGCGAGCGCCACTGTACCCAAGGTCACCGTCGTGACGGGCAAGGCTTACGGCAGCGCCTACACCATCATGGGCTCCAAGGCCATGGGTGCGGATATGGTCTATGCATGGCCGAACGCCGAGATCGGCGCCATGGATGCCAGGGCGGCCGCCAAGATCATTTCCGCCGACGCAGCCAGTGTGAAGGAGAACGCCGATGCGTTCGCAGCGCTTCAGCTCAGTGTCGCCTCCGCCGCTCAGAGGGGATATGTCGACACGATCATCGAGGACGCCGATACCAGAAAGTATGTCATCGGCGCTTTTGAGATGCTTTACACCAAGAGGGAGAACCGTCCGGACAGAAAGCACGGTACGGTCTAAGAAAGGCGGCACAGATGAAACATATCAGGAAAGTTTTGATCCCGCTCCTGGCGGTCGTCATCTCCATGATGGCCCTCACGGGATGCGAGAAGACCTCCTCGCAGATCGAGAGTGAGGCGGTCGAGGCGATCCGGGAAGCCACTCTGGAGAGCATCGCCACCTACACCCAGGATCAGTTCGCGGCGGTCCTTCAGGGAATTCCCTTCGAACAGTATCAGATCTACGCTGAGTCGGGAAATGTCTTCGTTTCCCTGCCCTTTATGAATGACTTCACCGCCAGATGGAAGTATTTTGTGGATCTTCACGGACAGTGCGTCGAGGCCGTCGTCGATGAGACCATGCGCGATGAGTACGAGTACACCTCCCGCATCATTATGACCGGCGAGGACGGCGCTCAGATGGCCATGACCATCTATTATGACAAGAACGGCCAGCCCTACAGGACGACCATCGCGGATTACGTGGATGAGTCCAACAAGACCTTCGGCGACAAGATGGCTGAGGCCGGCGGCAACACCATCATCGGTCTGCTTACGGTCTTCATGGTCCTGGTCCTTCTGGCCCTTATCATCTATTGCTTCCGCTTCGTCAACGCAGCTACACTTCCGCCCAGCAAAAAGAAGAAGGCGGCCGAGGAGAAGAAGCCGGCACCGGCGTCCGCTCCCAAGGCAGCGCCCACTCCGGCAGCGGCTGTGGCAGAGCCAAACCCCATGGACGACCTTCAGCTCATCGCTGTCATCACCGCGGCCATCGCGGCGGCTGAGGACAAGCCTGCCGAAGGCTTCGTAGTCC
The DNA here is from genome assembly GCA_902766655.1 of uncultured Lachnospiraceae bacterium. Taxonomy (GTDB): domain Bacteria; phylum Bacillota; class Clostridia; order Lachnospirales; family Lachnospiraceae; genus Chordicoccus. The sequence goes on from CACXEL010000264.1 coordinate 4,310, forward strand.
GGTCCATCCGCAGAACCAAGTCCAACAAGTGGCGCTGATACGGCGCGTATTCACAACATACATACAATAAGTATTACACAATCCGCCAAAGCATGCGGATAGATCCAGGAGGATAAAAAAATGAAAAACTACACGATCACAGTGAATGGCGTCGCATACAGCGTGACAGTTGAAGAGACAGCAGCGGGCGCAGCTCCCGTGGCAGCCGCTCCGGCCCCCGTCGCAGCAGCTCCTGCTCCGGCAGCCGCCGCTCCCAAGGCAGCCGCTCCGGCCGCTCCCGCCGGCGGAATCGAAGTCGCCGCCCAGGTCCCGGGCAAGGTCTTCAAGATCGTCGCTTCCGTCGGCCAGAGCCTCGGTGCAGGCGACACCGTCATTATCCTTGAGTCCATGAAGATGGAGATCCCGGTCGTCGCTCCGGAAGCCGGAACTGTCGCCTCCATCAACGTCGCTACCGGCGATGCCGTCGAATCCGGTGATCTTCTGGCCACTCTGAACTGAGCTCTTATACGGAGGAAGATAAATGGATATTTTATCAACCCTGTCAAATCTGGTCCAACAGACGGCGTTCACCTCGCTGACGCCGGGCAACTATCTCATGATAATTGTCGCTCTGGTGTTCCTGTATCTGGCAATCGCAAAGAATTATGAGCCGCTTCTTCTTGTGCCGATCGCATTCGGTATGCTGCTCGTGAATATCTATCCGGATATCATCGCGGCTCCGTCTGAGACATCCAACGGTATCGGCGGTCTTCTGTATTATTTCTATACGCTGGATGAGTGGTCGCTCCTGCCGTCCCTCATCTTCATGGGCGTAGGCGCCATGACGGACTTCGGTCCCCTCATCGCCAACCCCATCTCCTTCCTGATGGGTGCTGCCGCCCAGTTCGGTATCTACATCGCATACTTCCTGGCCATCGCCCTCGGTTTCAACGGACGCTCCGCAGCCGCCATCTCCATCATCGGCGGCGCCGACGGCCCGACATCCATTTTCCTGGCCTCCAAGCTCGGTCAGACCCA
>CACXEL010000265.1 GCA_902766655.1 uncultured Lachnospiraceae bacterium
CTCTATAAAGAGACGAAGCGGGTGATGGGAATCGAACCCACGTGTCCAGCTTGGAAGGCTGGTGTTCTACCATTGAACTACACCCGCGAATAAATCGGGGTGACAGGATTCGAACCTGCGGCTTCCTGCTCCCAAAGCAGGCGCTCTAGCCAAGCTGAGCCACACCCCGTCGCCTCGTACCACGATCTCTTCGAATCGCGCTTAATCATTATATGAAACTGAGCAGGATTTGTCAACCGCTTTTTTTATAAATTTCGATTATCTCTTCGAGGCGGCTGGCGCGATCGTTTTGAGAGGCAGGGACGGACCTTCTTTATCAACAATCGAAGATTTCTGAAAAAAATCCGTCCCTGCCGCTCAAAACCAACCGGTCAGAACCAGCCCCGCTTTTTCTTCCCGACGTATTTCACCTCCACCTCCGGCTTCTTCCCGCGCTCGAGCTTCACCAGCATGTAGCTTGGCTGGCGGCCGGGCTGGCGCGGGTAAGTCAGACTGCCGGGGTTCAGGACGAGGCAGGCCGGATCGCTGTCGTCCACGACAGGCCTGTGGATATGCCCGTACATGACAATATCGTGCCCTTTGGACCTGGCAAAGTCCCTGAGGTTGTCGTGGGAGCTGTAGACGCCATGGGTGTGACCGTGGGTCACCAGGATCCGGTGACCTTCCAGGGGGAGGGACACGTCGAACTTGAGGTCCGTGTAGAAGTCGTTATTGCCCCGGACCATGAGGACCGGCGCCATGGTCATGTAGCGGATCTCGTCCTCGCTGCCCTCGATGTCCCCGCAGTGGATCATGTAGTCGATGGGCTCTTCCTTTTTTACGATATCCCGAAGGAGGTCATCGTTTCCGTGAGTATCGCTCACCAATAGTATTTTCATACCGCTCCTTGAAGGTCTGTTTTACGCCTGGCTCTTCAGTCTCTCCGCAAGCTTCTCCCGCATGGCTCTCAGAGCCTTCCCACGGTGGCTGATGGCATTCTTCTCCTCCGGAGAGAGCTCAGCGGAATACTTTCCCTTCTCAGGCACGTAAAAGATGGGGTCATAGCCGAAGCCGTTCTCCCCTTTGGCCTCATAGCCGATCCTGCCCTCATAGGTCGCCTCGGTCACGTCCTCGGTCCCGTCCGGGTAGACGCAGGCGATGCTGCAGACGAAACGGGCGCTGCGCTGCTCATCCGGCACGCCGGAGAGGCGTTCAATGATGGCCGGGTTCTTGACGGTGTAGGGCGTGTCCTCTCCCATCCAGCGCGCGGAATAGATGCCCGGCTCGCCTCCCAGAGCGTCCACAACGAGCCCGGAATCGTCGGCCATCGTCACCTCGCCCGATGCCTTGCAGACGGCTCTTGCCTTGATGAGGGCGTTCTCAGCGAAGGTCTGGCCGTCCTCCACGATGTCGAGATCGATGCCCGCCTCCTTCATGGAGACAACTTCAATGTCCAGGCCCGCCAGGATCTCGCGGATCTCCCTGAGCTTGTTCTTATTTCCCGTTGCGAAAATGATCTTCATCCTTCACTCCTCGCCGGACCCTTCCGCGGCGGCTTGGGTCCGATATATTCATAAATGTAGGTCTTCATCATGCCGTTGTAGATCTTGCGGTTCCTGGAGGGCTTGAGCCCGATGTCGTCGGGCGTCTTCTCGTAGGCCGAGATCACATACATGGACCAGGCATCGAGACCCCTGTAGGCTGCCCCCAGCTCCCCGTAGATCTGCGGCAGGTTCTTCTTGTCCTCGATCCGCTCGCCGTAGGGCGGGTTGGTGATAATAAAGCCGTATTTTTTCGGATAGCTCAGGTCCTTCACTGCCCTCTTCTGGAAATGAATACCTCCCTCGACCCCCGCTGCCCTGGCGTTGTCCCGGGCGAACCGGACGGCCGACTCGTCAATGTCGTAGCCCTGGATATCGCTGTCAGGGTCCTCGATGATCTCCTGGCGGGCCATTTTCCGGGCCAGATCGAAATCCTTCTGCGTGACGGGGCCGGTCCAGGTCTCAGCGAGGAAGGGGCGCTTGATGCCTGGCGCGATGTGCCTGGCCATCATGGCAGCCTCGATGGGGATCGTGCCGGACCCGCAGAAGGGATCCACCAGGATCCGGCCGCGGCGCCAGGGCGTCAGCTGGATGAGGCCGGCCGCCAGTGTCTCGGAGATGGGGGCGAGGACCGGCGATACCCGGTAGCCGCGCTTGTGGAGGGAGCTGCCGCTGGTGTCCAGACCGACCGTGACGCGGTCCTTCCTGATGGACACACGGACCGGGTAGGAGGCACCTGTCTCGGGCAGCCACTCCAGGCCGTAGGCAGCGCCCAGACGGGTCGCGATGGCCTTCTTCATGATCCGCTGGATGTCCGAGGGCGAGAAGAGGGCGCTCCGGATGGAGGACGCCTTGGTGACCCAGCACTTGCCGTCCCGGGGAATGAACTCCTCCCAGGGCAAGTCCCGCGTCCCCTCAAACAGGGCGTCAAAGGTCTCGGCCTTGAATTCGCCGACGCACAGGAGGATCCGCTCGGCCGTCCTCAGGAAGACGTTGGCCTGGGCAGCCGCCTCGGGGCCGCCCCTGAAGAATACGCGGCCGTCCTCTACGGCAGTCACGTCCAGGCCGATATTCTGAATCTCACGCTTTAAGACCGCCTCCAGACCGAAATGGCAGGGCGCAATGTAGGTGAAGGACGTCATAATTGTACTCCTTGTCAGGCACAGCAGACAACTTTTGTTAAAATTCTTTTAAAGAATTGTTGCATTTTTCAGGCACAGGTTATATAATAACTCACGTAAAAGGAATTTACCCTTCAAACGATTCTTTTTACAGTAATAACCCCTTATTAATTATTTATACTCCCCAGAGACGGCATCGGAAGCTCCCCTTCCGGTGCCGTTTCGCATGTCCGGAAAAGCCTGACGCACTCCTGAGCGGGGTCTTTCGCAAAGACGGAGCCTGCTCACAGCCCGCCTTATTAGTATTATAATATCATTTTCGCTCCGATGAACGCAAGATGGGATAAATCCCAAAGTGGCGGTGGAAAGCTGTCAAAAACGGTTGATTATGACGAATCCACCAGGGAGGAAAAGAAAAACACATCACCCTGATAACGGCTGGACGACCGTGATCAGGGTGACGCACGTGAAGGGACATATATTTAGATAACTAAATATATGTAAAGTATAGTTTAAATATCGCATGCAGTCAAGGCCAGGAAGAGGGGTGAGAATCAGAGACGGACCTTATTCTCAAAAAAATAATTTTTGAGAATAAGGTCCGTCTCTGATTCTCACCCCTCTTCCGCTCTCACACACCTGACCGCGCACCGGGTCTGGCCGCCGGTATTGCAGGTGAACAAGGTCAGGTCCCAGTCGCGGGTGCTGTCCGAATTGTTGTCATTTTCCACCATCTCCGCCACGGAATAGGGCTGAAGAGTCTCTCGGTTGCTGACGATGTAATGGAACTGAACGCCGTCCATGGTCGTAAAATAGACATTCGTGCCAATAGCCACCCACTTGAGCGGGCTGAAATGGCTCGGGTAGTTGTGGCCGGCGATGACCAGATCGTTGTTGTAGGGCGTGCCGGAGTAACGGCAGGGGCTGGTCCGGAGACGCTCATAGTTCCAGTCGGCCATGACCGGGAGGGAGATGCCCAGGTCAGGCACGTCCAGAATGCCTATGTACGGATAGCCGTCAACCACGTAGGTGTAGGATTCCATCGGGGGCTCTTCACCGGGGAGGAGGCTGTCCTCCGTGATTCCGGTCAGAACGGCCGGATCCGTAACAGAATCTGACGCCCCTTCTCCATCCGCTTCCTGTGCTTCCTCTGCTCCGATGTGCGCGGCGAGCTCCTCCCGCACACTGTCCGCGGCCTCACCGGCCCGGCGGGAATCGTACATGTTCCAGAAGGTAAGGAGAAAGGCTCCGGCCACCAGGAGCAGGCCTGACAGTATGAACAGATTTCCGATTTTTCTCTTCTTCATTTTCCCGTTTCAGCACTGCTTAACAGGAAGGGAAGAGCCTTTTTCCCAATAATCCTGAATTCTTGAGAAAAAGGACCTTCCCGTCAAACAGCTCAGTCATTTTTCCTTAAGACCACGCCGATCACCAGACACCCGATACCGGCCGCCGCCAGGACCCAGACCGGCCACCAGAGCTGCCCTGTCTGCGGAAGTCTGGGCGCGAGGGTCGGCGTCGGAGTCGGCTTCCTCGTTGGTGTAGGCATCACCTCTGTCCCGGGCTTCGGCGTCGCATCCACCTTATAGACGTAATTGCCATGAAGGTCCCGCTGCGGAACCGTCACCAGGAAGGGTTTGATGGCGCTGTACCCGTCTTTCGCCTCCTTCTGAACGATCAGGTAGAGACCGAGCGGGAGGTCCTTCTCCCGGACAAGACCAGTCGCCCCGACCGGCAGCGTCTTTCCGGAAATGCCTTGGCTCTCCGCATATTTGGCGAGCCGGGCCGCCATCCCCGCATCCAGCTTCCTGTCCGAGGAATAGTCTTCGCCCGCCTCCTTAAAATCCGTCCCGGAGGCATCCAGGGCATAGCCGCCCTCCTCCTTCTCGACCGCGTCCGCGATCTTGTACAGGACCAGGGAGCCACCGCCGACCGGCAGCCCCGTGGTGGCACTCCTGATCGTCACGCTGATCTCCCCGGTCCTTGAGAAATCGATCGTATCGAAGGCCCATACCGGGTTTGGCGCCATGAGAATGAGCACCAGCATAAGGAGCAGCCCCTTCTGCAGGAGATATTTCCGTGCCAGCCTGCTGCCCCTGCCGCGCTTCCTGCTGCCGGTCGATGCGAAAGCAGCGATGAAGAGGAGAACAAGGGCGGGCACCGCGATCCAGGGGGCAATATAGATGGGATCGATCTGCAGGGCATCCGCAATGACCGCTGCCTCCCCGCCGGCGTTGGCGATCCGATGTCCGCGGACCAGGAGGCGATGGGTATTGATGCCGTAGGGCGTGCAGGTAACCAGCGTGCAATAGTCCTTCCCCTTGACGATGTTCAGTTCAGAGAGATCATAGGGCTCCACGATCCGGATCCTGTCGGCCTCATAGGTGAGGGTCTCGTTCAGTACATGGATCGTCCAGGTATCACCCAGGACCAGCTTGTCCAGGTCCGTAAAGAGTCTGGCGGAAGGCAGGCCCCGGTGACCTGACAGGATCGAATGCGTATCCTCGCCGCCTACCGGCAGGGAGGATCCTTCGATATGCCCGATGGACGTCTGCAGGACAGTGTCGCTGGTACCGTGATAGACCGGCAGCCGGACGCCGATCTTCGGAATATCCAGGTAGCCCATGACGCCCGTTCCCGCCACATTCAGCTCGGCGTCGTAGGCATCCGCCTGCGCATCCGTCATATTCCAGAGAACGCCCTGTTTGGCCAACGCCGCATTGTAGTCCTCCGCGGACGCGATCGCCTTCTCGTACTCTTCCGTCGGAAGCTTCGATATATCCGATGCGTACGTCATGATGGCCCGCGACTGGTGGAAGGAATTCCAGTAGTCGGAGAAGGTGGGATAGATCAGAAGCCCCACTCCGATGAAAAAGGCCATGACCAGAAGGACCGTGACCATATTCTTTTTAAACCAGTTCATGAATCGCTCCATGTGTTCATTTCCGGGAAATGAGATCATTCCGTGTGCCGCACACACATTCCGGGGATAAAAAAGGCAAAGCCTGGCGAGGGATTTCCCCGCCAGACTTTTATAAAACGACGGCATGAGGGGTTTCCGTCGTATCCTACGGATGGATTGTTCAGCGGTCGCTCATGCGGCGGGTCACCAGGAGCACGCCTGCGCCGATGACCAGGATGGCGCCGACGACATAGAAGAGCGTCGTGCCGATACCGCCGGTGCTGGGAAGGATGGTGCCTTCCTGGTTCACAACCTCGAGGCCCCCGTTATTGTAGGTATCATCTGCCGTATATGTGTCTGCAATCTCGCTTCCATGGTTGAAGGTCGCCATGTTGTTGGCGTCAACAATCGTGACGCTCGTGCGGCTGCTCAGCCTGTTGTAACCGGACGGAGCCTCGGTCTCCTCGACCCAGTAGGTGC
>CACXEL010000266.1 GCA_902766655.1 uncultured Lachnospiraceae bacterium
ACTGCTTCGATATCCACGACGGTGACATGCTCAACTACTCCGGCATCAACTATGAGAGCCAGGGTCAGGATGAGGAGCAGGTCGCTGCCCTTGAGGCTCTTGGCCTTACCGATATCCAGGCTGTTGTTGACCAGGCTGTCGCTTCTGTCGGCGATGAGCGTATCGAGCTCTTTGCCAAGGCTGAGGCCATGATGCTCACCGGTGGTATCCTTCGTCCGTATGCCACCAGCGGCGCTACCCTCCAGGTCAGCAAGGTCGTTCCCTTCACTGCTGCTTACGGTCTCTATGGCCAGGCTTCCTTCAACGCTGTACCGTACTTCAAGTACATGCAGCTGCAGGATGAGCCGGTCCTTGCCGCCGATTACTATGCAGCCAAGGAAGCATGGCTTGCCGGTGAATAATGATCACCTGTACAGCCTGATGCTCTGACAAACTAAACAGGGGGAGCCAGATGAGATCGGTCCTCTGGCTCCCCCGTTCTTTAATCAGGGGGCGATTCCTTCTATGAATAGAGGTTATATCTGGAAGCGGCTTCTCAGGTCGTTTCTGTCTATTATGATCATCATGCTCATTGTCTTCACCATGATCTTTACTCTGGTGCCCCGCGATAACATCTTCTTTGAGGACAGCACCTATCGCAAGCTGAGCAGCAAGTCGGACGACAAGACCGAATACGTCTACTCCACCTGGGAGAAACTGGGTTATCTAGACTATGTGAGAATTAATGACTATTGCCTTTCCCTGTATGAGGCCGGCAGCCCGGAGATGTCCTCCGCTGTTGAGCCGGATTCCAAGGAAAGCCAGGATTTCGTGGAGCTCTACAAGTCCCAGGGCTATACCGTAGAGCAGTACCTCGGAAGCAAACGTTACTATGCCTACAAAGATATTCCTGTGATCAAGCGGATGGGAAGCTGGCTCAGCCACCTTCTCGTCATCGACACGCCGTTTTCCGTCCAGGATGAGGGCAATCCCGACCTCGAGAGATACATCAAGCTGGGCAAGACGCCTACCGGCGGCCTGGCTGTCATCGGCAGCGGCACGACCTACAAATATCTATTCTATACAGACAGTCATTTCCCCTGGATCCATCAGAACTTTATCCGTCTGAATTTCGGTGCGTCCTACCCGACCTACCAGGGACTTGAAGTCATGCGCGTTCTCTTCCAGACCCAGGGTACTGAGGTCAAGAGGAGCGTCACCTTCGAGACAGGCCGTGAGGCCGAGTCCGGCATCATCTTCGGTACCCTCCAGTACAAGCCTGTCCTGGACAGAATGGATACCAAGAAGTTCACGGACCACTACGCCACCTACGAAGTATACCGGAGCCAGCCGTCCATGATCGGTACCTCCTTCATCATGGGCATCATCGCCATGATCCTGGCCTACTCGCTCGGTCTTCCCTTTGGTCTTCTTATGGCCCGCCACAAGGACCGTCTCGCGGACAAGCTCGGCATGGTCTACATCATCTTCATCATCGCCGTGCCTTCGCTGGCCTACATTTACCTCTTCCGCTATCTGGGCACCAAGCTCTTCGGATTGCCGTCGGTCTTCACCACCTACGGTCCGGAGGATGTGCGGTCCTGGATTCTTCCGGTCATTTCCCTGGCCCTTCCGTCCATCGCCAGCCTCATGCTCTGGACACGCCGCTACGTCGTCGACCAGATGAGCGCTGACTACGTCAAGTTCGCCAAGGCCAAGGGCCTGAGCCAGGGAGAAATCTTCCGCGGCCACATTTTCAAAAATGCCATCATCCCCATCGCCCAGGGTATTCCGGCATCTCTGGCGGTCTGCATCACCGGCGCCATCATCACCGAGGCCATCTACTCCGTCGGTGGTATGGGCAAGATGCTCCCCAACGCCATCAAGCAGTATAACAACGTCATGATCGTAGCCCTTGCCTTCATGTTCTCCACAGTATCGGTCCTTTCGGTACTGGCCGGCGACATTGTGCTGACAAAGGTCGATCCTCGTATTTCTCTCAGTGAGAAGGCAGGGAGGTCGTAAATGGATATGGAAAACACCAATCTGTTTGAGTTTGCGGAGTTCGACGAGCTCGAATCCGAGCACATCGCCGCGCCCCGTTATTCTTACTGGAAGTCTGTCTGGAGGACCTTCTTCAAGAACAAGTTCACCGTCGGCGTTGCCATTCTGCTTCTTATCATCATCGCCTTCGCGCTGATCCAGCCGATGATCTCCGGGTACAGCCCGATCATCACGCCCAACATCAACAACGCAAGTCTCAAGTTCGTCAAGCCCTGCAAGGACCACATCTTCGGTACCGACCACGTCGGCAACGAAGTCTTCGACGCTGTCTGGGCCGGCGCCAGGAACTCCATCATCATCAGCTTCATCTGCACCGCCATCAACATGCTGGTCGGTATTCCCATCGGAGCCCTCTGGGGATTCTCCAAGAAGATGGATCGCTGGATGATCGAGGTCTATAACGTCATCTCCAACGTTCCCTTCCTGCTGCTGGCCATGATCCTGTCCTACGTTCTGGGCGCCGGTATGAGGTCCCTGATCATCACCATGACCTGTACCGAATGGATCTTCGTCGCCTACTTCATCCGTACCCAGGTCATGATCATCCGTGACCGCGAGTACAACCTGGCTTCCAAGTGCCTCGGAACGGGCACCTGGACCATGATCCTCAAGAACATCCTGCCGTATCTGATCTCGGTCATCATGACCTACGTCTCCCGCGAAGTCCCGTCGCTCATTTCCTACGAGGTCTTCCTTTCCTACATGGGTCTGGGTCTTGGTACCACGAACGCTTCTCTGGGCCAGTCCATCGCCATGTACACGTCGTACATGAACGGCTATCCGCATCTTTTCTGGATCCCTGTCAGCGTTCTGGCTATCATCTCGATCTCGCTCTATATCGTGGGTCAGAAGCTCGCTGACGCAGCCGATCCGCGTACGCATATGTAAGGGGAGGGGTAACAATGGCAGAAAACAGAAACGTCGTGTTGTCCGCCAAGGACATTGAAGTCAAGTTCAGGGTCCGTGACAACTATCTGACGGCTATCCGGGGCGTATCCCTTGACCTCTACGAGGGTGAGACCTTCGCCATCGTCGGCGAGTCCGGTTCCGGCAAGTCCGTCTTCACCAAGACATTCACCGGCATGCTGGAGTCCAATGGTACGATTTCCAACGGCTCCGTCATGTTCCACGGCAAGGATCTTACCAAGCTCAAGACCGATAAGGACTGGGAGGGTATCCGCGGCGCCAAGATCTCCACGATCTTCCAGGACCCCATGACCTCCCTGAACCCCATCCGCACCATCGGCTCCCAGATCACGGAAGTTATTGAGAAGCACCAGGGCATCTCCAAGGCCGAGGCCAAGAAGCAGGCCATCGAGATGATGGAGCGCGTCGGCATCGTCAATGCGGCGAACCGTTTTGACGAGTATCCCTTCCAGTATTCCGGCGGTATGCGCCAGCGTATCGTCATCGCCATCGCCCTGGCCTGCCATCCGGAGATCCTGATCTGTGATGAGCCCACCACGGCTCTGGACGTCACCATCCAGGCCCAGATCCTCCAGCTGATCCGCGATCTTCAGAAGGAGCTCGGCTTCACCACTCTCTACATCACCCACGACCTCGGCGTCGTCGCCAACGTCGCTGACCGTGTCGGCGTCATGTACGGCGGCCAGATCATCGAGTTCGGCACCGTGGAGGAGATCTTCTTCGAATCCTGCCACCCCTACACCTGGGCGCTGCTCTCCAGTCTGCCCCAGCTGGGTATCAAGGGCCAGGATCTCTACTACATCACCGGCACGCCGCCTTCACTTTACAACAAGATCAAGGGTGATGCCTTTGCACCCCGCAACGAGCACGCGCTCAAGATCGATTTCGAGCAGGAGCCGCCCTTCTTCAAGGTCAGCGATACCCACTATGCCAAGACCTGGCTGCTTGACCCGAGGGCGCCCAGGCTCGAGAGGCCGGAGGTCATTCAGGACCTGCATGCCAAGATCAAGAAAATGACAGATAAGGGAGGCGCCTTCCATGTCGAATAATAATAACAGAGAAGTCATCGTCTCCGTCAAGCATGTCGATATCACCTTCGATGCCGGCACCAAGAAGGCCTTCAAGGCCGTCAAGGACGCCAACTTCGACATCTACAAGGGCGAGACCTTCGCCCTGGTCGGTGAGTCCGGTTCCGGCAAGACCACGCTCGGCCGCGCGATCCTCAGGATCAACCCCTGCTCCGCAGGCGAGATCACCTTCGAGGGCAAGCGGATCTCCGGCAAGATCTCCAGGGAAGAGGATCGCAACGTGGTCCGCTGCATCCAGATGATCTTCCAGGATCCGGCTGCCTCCCTGAACGAGCGCGCCACCATCGAGTACTGCGTCTCCGAAGGCCTCTACAACTTCCACCTCTACAAGGATGAGGCGGACAGGATTGCCAAGGTCGACAGGGCTCTCCAGGACGTGGGCCTTCTGCCCGAGCACAAGTCCCGCTATCCGCACGAGTTCTCCGGCGGCCAGCGCCAGCGTGTCGGTATCGCCCGCGCCATGATCATGGAGCCCAAGTTCATCGTCGCCGATGAGCCCATTTCCGCTCTGGACGTGTCCATCCGCGCCCAGGTCCTCAACCTCATGAACAAGCTCAAGGCCGAGAAGGACCTGACCTACCTCTTCATCGCCCACGACCTCTCCGTCGTCCGCTTCATCTCGGACCGGATCGCCGTTATCCACCTGGGCGAGATCGTCGAGATCGCGGAGTCCGAGACACTCTTCGAGTATCCGCTCCACCCCTACACGATCTCCCTGCTCTCCGCTGTTCCCATGCCCGATCCCCTGATCGAGAAGAACAGGAAGCACGTCGTCTACGATCCCAGCGTTCTGGACCAGTCCGGCGCGCCGCGTGAGATGCGAGAGGTCCGTCCGGGCCACTTTGTCCACTGCACGGAGAAGGAGTTCGCCGAGTACCAGGCGAAGGCCTCCCGCATGGAGAAAGAGAAGAAGGGCTGATCAGTCCCGGGCGGGAATCTGGTCTTATTTTCCAAGCCTGAGTGATTTCAGGTCAGGCTGAAGGATCCGGACAGTCAGGTGCCTCCGAAGGCAGCGGAACATGCCTTGGTATTTATTGGAAATAAAATAACTCCCTTTTACAGCGTTCACAGGAACTCTGTAAAAGGGAGTTATTGATGTCTCTGGAATGATCAGGCGAGGACGAGTGGTTTGCCTGCGTCGGTCGATCCGGCGGTAATCATAGAACGGTGTAAGCGATGACGGCAGATACGATCAGATATACAACGGCGAGGAAGAGAGGGTAGTTGAAGGAGCCTGCTCTGTTCTCATTCAGCGATCTCTTGTATTTTCCGTAGTTATTCATGTCATTGTAGCCCATACCCCGCTTCATCACAAAGCCGGAGATATCGAAGTCGCCCTTAAGGACCAGGGAATAGATGATTCCGCCGATCAGGAGCACCATGGCTATGATCGTTAAAGTGTCCGTGAAGACCTGGAGACGGTTTGTTTCAGAGGTGAGGGCTTTGGCGGCCGGGTAGGCCAGGGTGATGATCATATGGGTAATCAGGACTCTCGGGTCGATCCGTTTGAATGAATTGAGGAACCTGTTCATAGTGCGTACCTTTCACTTGGTTTACTGAAGTCTGCCAGCATCCTGAGGGTCGGTACAGGGTGTGGAGGACTCACGAGTGTCATTATAACACATGTACTGCCGGACAATACATTATTTCCTCACGAAATAGAGGATTCTGACATTTGTGTTTACCGCAGGAAAACTGAATCCGGTCCTGCTGGCGGGAATCACAGACCGGGAGATGGTTTTGCAATCTTATTTTTTGTGGAAAAAAATTTATCAATAAAAAGGAAAATCCTTTTTTCTCCGAAATATCTTTCTTAGAGACCAAAAATCCTGTTCTCCCCGGAGGTCGATCTATGGAAGTGCGGGAAATTCTTGAGAAGAGAGAGTACGAGAACCTGAGCCCCTATGCCGCCAGGGCGGCGGAGTCCAGGGGCCGACTTGTGCCCGAAGAGGAGTGCGATATCCGCACCGCCTACATGCGGGACCGGGACCGGATCGTCCACTGCAAGGCCTTCCGTCGGCTCAAGGACAAGACCCAGGTCTTTCTGGCGCCACAGGGCGACCACTACAGGAACCGCATGACCCACACCCTGGAGGTCTCCCAGACAGCCCGCACTGTCGCCAGGTGCCTGCGGCTCAACGAGGACCTGGTCGAGGCCATAGCCCTTGGCCACGACCTGGGCCATACTCCCTTCGGCCATGCGGGCGAGGCAGCCCTTGACGAGGTCTGCCCCTACGGCTTCAAGCACAACGAGCAGAGCGTCCGGATCGTGGACAAGCTGGAAAAGGACGGTAAGGGCCTGAACCTCACCTGGGAGGTGAGGGACGGCATCCTCAACCACGGAACGGCGGACCATCCATCTACCCTGGAGGGCCAGGTCGTGAGACTGTGCGATAAGATTTCCTACATTCACCACGACATGGACGATGCCGAGCGGGCGGGCATTCTCTGTGAGGATGATATCCCCCTGCATCTCAGGAACCTCCTGGGGCACACGACCCGCATGCGGCTCAATACCTTCATCCACGACATAGTCTCCGCCTCATCCGGCAAGGACCATATTGAGATGTCCGAGGAGATC
>CACXEL010000267.1 GCA_902766655.1 uncultured Lachnospiraceae bacterium
CACGGCATCCAACCTGGACGAGTTCATGATGGTCCGCGTGGCCTCGCTCAAGGACCAGGTCCACGCCGGCTACAAGAAGAAGGACATTGCGGGCCTCACCGCGGGTCAGCAGCTGGAAGAAATCTCCCTCCGGCTCCATGAGTTCGTGCATGAACAGTACAACACCTGGAACAGGTCCCTGCTGCCTGCCTTGGAGAAGGTGGGCCTCCACGTCATCGCTGACTACAAGGACCTGACCGATGCCCAGAGCGTCTACCTGGACCGCTATTTCGACGAGAACATCTATCCGATCCTGACCCCCATGGCCATGGATTCCTCCAGACCCTTCCCGCTCATCCGCAACAAGACGCTCAATATCGGCGCCCTCATTTCCACCAAGGATGCCAAGCGCAAGGACAATTTTGAGTTCGCCACCGTTCAGGTGCCCTCTGTCCTTCCCCGCATCGTAAATCTTCCGGACAGCGAGGACGGGAGCCGGGCCGTCATTTTGCTGGAGGAGGTCATCCGCAAGTACATCGGCAAGCTTTTCCAGCATTACCACGTTGAGTGCGCCTACGCCTACCGGATCATGAGAAATGCCGAGCTGGACGTGGACGAGGAGGAGGCCGAGGACCTGCTCAAGGAGATCCAGAAGTCCCTCAAGAAGCGCCAGTGGGGAGAAGTGATCCGTCTGGAGGTGGACGACGAGATCGACAAGAGGCTCCTCAAGATCCTCATCAAGGAGTTCAAGGTCTCCGACCAGGATATCTTCCGCATCTCCGGCCCGCTGGATCTGACCTTCCTCATGAAGATGTACGGCTTCAGCGGCTTTGACCAGTACAAGGCGAAAAAATACACACCGGCGCCTGTCGCGGAGTTCATAGACAGCGACGATATCTTCGGGACCATCGCGGAAGGCGACATCCTGATGCACCACCCGTACATGAGCTTCGACCCGGTCGTCAAATTCGTCCAGCGCGCTTCCGTGGACCCGGACGTTCTGGCCATCAAGCAGACTCTCTACCGCGTCTCCGGCGATTCACCGATCGTAGCGGCCCTGGCCAAGGCTGCCGACAACGGCAAGCAGGTCACCGTTCTGGTGGAGCTCAAGGCCCGCTTCGACGAAGAGCACAACATCGCCTGGGCCAAGATGCTTGAGAAGGCCGGCTGCCACGTCATCTATGGCCTCCTGGGCCTCAAGACCCACAGCAAGATCACCATGGTCATCCGCCGCGAGGAGGACGGCATCCGCCGCTACGTCCATCTGGGCACCGGTAACTACAACGATTCCACAGCCAAGCTCTATACGGACTGCGGTCTCTTCACCTGCAACGAGCAGATCGGGGCAGACGCCACATCCGTATTCAACATGCTCTCGGGCTACTCGGAGCCGGAGCGCTGGTACAAGCTCCTGGTGGCGCCCATCTGGATGAAGAAGTCCTTCCTGAGCCTCATCGCCCGTGAGAGGAAGAACGCCGAGGCGGGCAAGGAAGCCTTCATCAAGGCCAAGATGAACTCACTCTGCGATCCCGATATCATCGCGGCCCTCTACGAGGCCTCCACGGCCGGCGTCCGCATTGACCTGCTGGTCCGCGGCATCTGCTGCCTGAAGACCGGCATTCCCGGCGTGTCCGAGAACATCCATGTCCGCTCCATCGTGGGCGACTTCCTCGAGCATGCCCGCATTTTCTGGTTCTGCAACGACGGGGATGACGAAGTCTTCATGGGTTCCGCCGACTGGATGCCCAGGAACCTGGACAAGCGGGTGGAAATCGTCTTCCCGATCGATGATGAGAAGCTCAAGGAAGAGGCCATGCACATCCTCACTGTTGAGTTCGAGGACAACGTGAAGGCCCATATCCTGACAGCCGAAGGCACCTACGTCAAGCAGGACCGCCGCGGCAAGACACCGGTGGCTTCCCAGATGCAGTTCTGCCAGGAGGCCTGGGACCGTGTGCCCAAGATGCCCACGGCCATCGAGTCCCGGCGCTTCATCCCTGCCGAGCCGCCCGCATATGAGGAATAAAATGATAAGGTAGCATGTGAGGACGAGCGGAGCAGGGTATGTTTCGCTCGTCCGTCGCTGGTACACCGCTGCCGGGCAGTCTGAAGCCCGGCGGAAGCAATCCTGTGACGGATACGGACCGCTTCCCGGTCGGCAGCTTTTCTTCCTGCCCTGACCGATGTGCGGCAGTCTTTTCCCGGATACAATAACAGGAAGGGAGGAAAGCACAATGGAAAAATCCTTTGTTCTGCATGGCCCCGTCGTTTACAGTAAAAATGTCGATACCATGGTCCAGCTTTCCATGGGTTATGTCGTCTGTGTGGACGGTCTGTCCAGAGGCGTTTTTGCGGCGCTGCCGGAAGCCTATAAGGGGCTGCCGGTGGAAGAGTGCCAGGACAAACTCATCATACCCGGCCTGGTGGACCTTCACGTACAC
>CACXEL010000268.1 GCA_902766655.1 uncultured Lachnospiraceae bacterium
CCCTTTCCGAAGAGCGGCTTGTCTCAGCAGACCTTCGGCTGCCCTCAGCCCTCCTGCCGGAACTGCCCGGAGAAGGACGGCTGCCGGAGGCGGACCTCCGAGCGCCATCCTGCATTCCGGTACTGCCCATGCGCCTTCCATTTGTCGCCCCGGGTTCACGAGAAGTTCCCCGGGGATTCAGCTGGGGCCATTGGACTTCATCACCCCTGGCTTGTTCTCCTTCAGCGTTCCTGTTTCCGGCCCGCCTATTGTCATCCCTGCCCCGAACAGTTCTCTCTGTACGCTGCTGTGGGGAAGTTGACCTGTTCGTGTACTTATCCTGTCTATCGGTCATATACTGCTTCCTAACCCGCCTGATGAGGCGGCCGGTCTTCCTGCAAAACCGGATTGATCGAGCAAACCAGCTCCTGTCTGCTCACAAACATGATTTGTCCTGCCGCCGCCTTTTCAGTCCGGCAACGGCAGGGCAGTCAATATATCAGAATTTGATAACCAGCGGCTCTTCCGTGAAGGAAGAAATGGTCGCAACGACCTCCGTCAAGGCAAAAACAGCCGTGTTGCCATCGCCGACCTTGTACATATTGGCAAGAGAGGGATAGGCGGCCAGCATATGCTCCTGAGCCTCAAGCCTCTCATCAAGAACAGCCTTGCCTGCCACGCGGATCCATTTGCCCTTGGAGAAAGCGCAGATCTCAATCTTGGGATTGGCCAGCATCTGCCGGGCACATTCCTTCACGAGCCCGGTCTGGATGGTCAGTCTTCCGTCGAACAGATCGATGGTTCCGAAGGGGCGGACGCGGGGCTGGTCGCCCTCAACAGTCGCCAGATAATAGGTGCCGGCTTCCTTCAAAAAATCGTAAACTCTCTGCATACTCTTCTCCTTTCCCGGCGCTTCCGGGAAATTCCCGGCGCATCCATACAAACACAGGGTCCCCTTCTGTCCGGTCCCCTAGAAATGCATTATACTAACTAACCATTGATTATGCAAGAAAGTATATCCGGGAAATAAAAGCTCTCTGCCGTATCCATCGACGCTGACTGACCTCCCGTTTTTCTTCGTCACAGCCGAATTGTCTTCCCTTTTATTTCCACTCGGACGACACTTCTTTACACCAGGCGGTGGTCAAAGATGAAACAGGCACCGGCTCCTGCCGGTGCCTGAAGCATTTTCGTGACAGTCAATTCCTCAGACAAGGACCTTGGAGAGGAAATCGCGCAGGCGCGGGTTCTCCGGATTGGCAAAGAACTCCTTCGGCGGCTTGTCCTCCTGGATCTTGCCCTTATCGATAAAGAGAACGCGGCTGGCGACCTCCTTGGCGAAGCCCATCTCGTGGGTGACCACGATCATGGTCATGCCATTTCTGGCCAGGTATTTCATGAGCTCCAATACCTCGCCGACCATCTCCGGATCAAGGGCGCTGGTGGGCTCGTCGAAGAGCAGGACCTCGGGATCCATGGCCAGTGCCCTGACGATGGCGATGCGCTGCTTCTGGCCGCCGGAAAGCATGTTGGGATACTCGTCCGCCTTGTCCGCCAGGCCGATCCGCTCAAGGAGCTCCATGGCTCTTGCGTCAGCCTGCTGCTTGCTCATCTTGTGAAGGAGAACCGGCGCCAAGGTGATATTCTGCCTGACGGTCATATGCGGAAAGAGGTTGAAATGCTGGAAGACCATGCCCATCCTGGAGCGAATCTGGTCGATATCCTTGTCCGTGACCTCCTGGCCGTCCAGAAAGATCTGGCCGCCGGTAGGTTCCTCCAGGTGCGTCAGGCACCTTAAGAAGGTGGATTTTCCGCAACCGGAGGGACCGACGAGAACAATCACATCGCCCTGCTCCACGTTGAGGTCGATTCCATCGAGGACCCTGAGCCCCCCAAAGTTCATCTGAAGATTCTTAACGGCGATCACTCTGTCTCATCCTCCTTTCAAAGATTCCCAGCAGATAGGTAAAAATCATGACCAGGATCAGGTAAATGACAGCCGTACCCAGAAGCGGGAACATGGCCTCATAGGTCCGGTTCATGATGCCCTGGGCGGCGTACAGCAGCTCCTTGCCGCCGATGACCGTGATCAGGGAAGTATCCTTCAGGAGGATAATGAATTCATTTCCAAGGGAAGGCAGGACAGCCTTGATGGCCTGGGGAATGATGATCCGCACCATGGTAGTGATGTAGTTAAGGCCAAGGGACCGGCCGGCCTCCATCTGGCCTGAATCCACCGCCATAAGACCGCCTCGAATAATCTCCGAGACGTAGGCGCCGGAGTTGATGCCCAGCGTCAGCGTGCCGACGAAGGTGAAGTTCCGGCTGCTGGAGAAGACCACCATGCCCATGATGAGCAGCTGGACCATCATGGGCGTTCCGCGGATGATGGTCACGTAG
>CACXEL010000269.1 GCA_902766655.1 uncultured Lachnospiraceae bacterium
GGCGCGCGATCAGCTGGTTGTACTGGCCGCCAAAGTCCAGAACTAGTATTTTTTCCATGACAAAAGCCCTCCTTGCTATGGTTTGCATTATATCAGCCCGGCGGTTTGAACACAACGCCCTGAAAAAACCGGCGAACCATTTTTTGACAGAACAATGAGCGGAGCCGGACAGGCTGTTCCGGCTCCGCTTATTGACCAGTTTATTTCATTCCCCGCTGGCCCCGTAGTTGGACAGGACGCGGGCTGAAGGATCGTTCACATTGCAGCCCGCCCAGTCCCTGTTGGGCATCCAGAAATCCGCGACCATCTCCGCCTGGCCCGGGTAATACTTTTCGAAGATCTCTCTGTAGAGCAGCGATTCCTTGGTGAAAGGCTGCGCATGCCTGTATTTCCCGCGGCGGGCTTCAAACTCCTCGTCCGTGTAATGAGCTTCGGCGTACTCCTTCAGGTAATCGACCATGGAGTGGCCGACGGCGTCGGAGAAGGCCGCCTTCTCCCGCCACAGGATGCTGTCCGGCAGATAGCCCAGCCCCTCGAAGGCGTGCCGCAGAAGGTATTTGCCCTTGCCGTAGGTGTTCACTTTGATCGACGGGTCCAGGCTCATGACATACCTGACGAAGTCCAGGTCGCCGAAGGGCACCCTGGCCTCCAGGGAGTTGACCGAAATACACCGGTCGGCCCGGAGCACGTCGTACATGTGGAGCTCCCTGACCCGTTTCTCCGCCTCCTTCTGGAAGGCTTCGGGCGAGGGCGCGAAATCGGTGTACTTGTAGCCGAACAGCTCGTCCGAGATCTCGCCGGTCAGAAGGACCCGGATCCCGGTCTTCTCGTGGATGTATCTGCAGACCAGGTACATGCCCATGCTGGCCCGGATGGTGGTGATATCGTAGGTCCCCAGTATTTCCACGACTTTCTCCAGGCTGGAAATGACTTCCTCCGGCGTCATGTAAACTTCCGTATGGTCCGCCCCTATGTAATCAGCGACCTGGCGGGCATACTTGAGATCGATGGCATCCTCCGTCATGCCGATGGCGAAGGTCCGGATGGGCGTCCGAGTCTCCCTGGCCGCGATGGCGCAGACCAGTGAGGAATCGAGGCCTCCCGAGAGCAGAAAGCCTACCCTGGCGTCCGCCACCAGGCGTTTCTGCACGCCGGCGACCAGCTTTTCCCGGATCTTCCCGCAGGCCGTCTCAACGCCGTCAGGGCTTATTTCCGAGACGGACGCGATATCACTGTACCTGAAGAAGCGGCCCCCTTTATAGTAGCACCCTGGCGGGAAGGGCATGATCTTGTCCACCAGTCCCACCAGGTTCTTCGGCTCGCTGGCGAGGACGATGGTGCGGAAGCGGTCGTAGCCGTAGTAGAGAGGCCGGATGCCGATGGGGTCGCGGGCGGCGATGTATTCATTTGTCTTCGCGTCATAGATAATGCAGACATACTCCGCGTCCAGCATGGCGAACATGTCTGTCCCGTACTCCCGGTAGAGGGGGAGAAGTATTTCGCAATCGCTGCCGCTCCTGAAAATGTACCCCTTCTGCTTCAGCTCCTCCCGGATGGCGTCAAATCCGTATATTTCGCCGTTGCAGACCACGTAGCTTCCGTCCAGTTCAAAGGGCTGCATGCCTGCGGCGTGGAGGCCCATGATGGAGAGCCTGTGGAAGCCCAGAAGGCCCCGCCCGGTATCGACGATCCTGCTGGCGTCCGGCCCCCTGGAGAGAGTCCGTTCGAAGCCCTGTTTGAATTTCTCATAATCCGCGGAGATACCGCAGTAACCCATGATGGAACACATATGCCCAGACCTCCTCTTGTTCTGCAGGGAAAGTGCCGGCCTGCGCTGTCTCCTGTAGCTGTGTATCGTAACGGCAAGAGCCGCAATTCTGAATATAGGATGAAGGAGATCCCTTCT
Source organism: uncultured Lachnospiraceae bacterium (assembly GCA_902766655.1). Classification (GTDB taxonomy): domain Bacteria; phylum Bacillota; class Clostridia; order Lachnospirales; family Lachnospiraceae; genus Chordicoccus. The sequence continues at coordinate 1,907 of CACXEL010000269.1, forward strand.
TGAGGCGTCCGGGAAATCCTTCATCCATTGAGGGGAAATCCTCCAGACTGGCGGCTCCGCCGGTCTGAAGCTGTCAGTTCACGCTGAAGAGGAGGTCACTGTAGGTCGGGAAGGGCCAGAAGCTCTTTGCAGTGATCGACTCCGCCTCATCGCAGGGCGCCCTGAGCTCCTCCATGGAGGGCAGGAGCAGGTCGCGGACCATGGCGGATTCCTCCAGTATGCCATCGGCGTCCTTCACCCGGTCCAGGGCATCGTCCAGGGACGAGACTCTGTATGCAATCTCGTCGGTGAGGGCGGAGAGCCTGCTGATGAGGCCGGTCTCGTAGGCGCAGGCCAGGGAGGGAATGATGGCTTTCTTTGCCGCAGCCGCGCCGGCCAGCTGGGCGGTGTAGGCGTCGATGGCGGGAATAATCTGGGTCCTGGCCATGGAGACCATGGTGTTGGCCTCGATGACGACGCTCTTGCAGTAGTTCTCCAGCATGATATCCCTGCGGGACTGGAGCTCCTCGATCGTGAAGACGCCCAGGGAGGTCAGCATTTTGACGTTCTTCTCGTCCAGCAGGTGGGGCATGCAGTCGGCGGTGGTCCGGTAGTTGAGAAGCCCACGCTCCTCGGTGGCTTCGCGGATCCAGGCATCATCGTAGCCATTTCCGTTGAAAATGATCCTCCTGTGGTCCTTGATGGTCTTCCTGATCATCTCATGGAGCGCGGTCTCAAAGTCCTCGGCATTCTCCAGCCGGTCCGCGTAGATCCTGAGGCTCTCCGCGACGGCGGCGTTCAGCATGATGTTGGCGCAGGCGATGGAGTTGGAGGACCCCAGCATGCGGAACTCGAACTTGTTGCCGGTGAAGGCGAAGGGGGAGGTCCTGTTGCGGTCGGTGGTATCCCGGTTGAACTTGGGCAGGACATCGACGCCCAGCTTCATCTGTGTCCTGACCGAGCCCTCGTAGGGGGTTTCATTTTCAATGGCCTCCAGAACGGCGTTCAGCTCGTCGCCCAGGAACATGGAAATGACGGCAGGCGGCGCCTCGTTGGCTCCCAGTCTGTGATCGTTCCCGGCGGTGGCGACGGACAGTCTCAGAAGGTCCTGA
>CACXEL010000270.1 GCA_902766655.1 uncultured Lachnospiraceae bacterium
GGCAACATCAGGGGCCTGACCACGGCTGCCGGTATCTGGATGACAGCCAGCATCGGTCTGGCCATCGGCGCGGGCATGTACTTTGTGACCGGATGTGCGGCCGTGCTCCTCCTCCTGCTCCATTATGTCATCTACAGACTCCCCATCGGCTCCGAAGGCTATGACGGCTATCATCTGGTTTTCGTGGTCACGGACGGAACTGATTTCGAGCTGGCCCTCAAGCAGCGGCTCAAGGAATGGAAGGTCCAGGTCACAGAGCGCAACATCAACTGGAAGCGCAACGACGTGGTGGAGTTCGACTATGTGGTCCTCCGGTTGGAGCCTCTCAAATACAGAGAAATCAAGGCCTTTGTGGCGGAAAATGACTGCGTCATCTCCTTCAGCTACAGCCCGCTGCGCCTGCACACGCCCTGACGGAAGAACACAGCGGGTGTTTACTTTCTGCAGATTACACGCTCTGTGCATGCGCGAAACCGCCCTGAGCAGGTGGTTCCTTCATATTTGCCCCGTTCGGTGTTCAGGCATCCCCGCGGAGTTCCGGGCTGGTCTCCGATAAAAAAGTCACATCTCCTTCAGATGGAGATGTGACTTTTTTATTGTATACAGTCTCTTCCTGTCCGGACGCTTTATTTGCTTCTCCCGCGCCCGATGGCAAAGGCAAGCATGTCGATGTGCCCCCGGCCGACGTATTTGAAATGCAGCTCATGGATTCCGTCGGGCAAGGCCGCCGGCGCCTCAAGCACCGTCCAGTGGTTCATGTTCTTCACTTCGATCTCGCAGACCGTGCCTTCCTCCGTGCCGACAAGAAGCTTGCCTCTTGCCCTGCCGCGGACCTTGACGCCGATCCGCCTCGTGTCCTCCAGGGCGAAGTAGCGGAAGATGGCGGTGGATTCATTTTTCATGTTGGCGATATACTGCCTCGGCTTTTCGCCCGCGTCCTCCGGTCCCACATCCGGCCCGTCCTGAGTCAGATAAGGGTGGTTGCGCCACATCAGGATGGGAACGGAGATGACCGGATCCGCCTTTCCATAAAGGTTGGCGACCATACAGGCTGAGAAGATGCCCTTGCCCGTCATCGGAGCACCGCCAAGGCCCTGGGAAGTCATCTCGACCTGCGGTATACTGCCGTCCTCAAGGATTTGGATCCTTTCGGCACAGCCCTGACGGGAGAACATGGTCCGGTTGGTCTGTCTGTGGTAGAAAATATACCACCGGCCATCCACCTGCTCAATGCCGCCGTGGTTGTTGCCATAGCAATTCTTTTTGGCAGCCGTAAAGGGCGCCTCACCTGCTCTCCGGAGCTTATCGGACAGTGCATTGCTGCCAAGGGTGATGCCCAGAGAATGCGGCTCGACAAAGGAATCGCAGTTGCTGATAATGACTCCACCGTAGGCAAAGCCTTCGTCCGGCCGGTCGCTGACCGCGTAGCACAGCTCGTGGAGGTTGACGGAAGAGTAGACCAGGTAATAGCGGCTGCCGATCTTACGGATGGAGCTGGCCTCGAAGAATTCATGGCCCTCGTAGCCGGTCCCTTCGCTCTCGCCCAGGGTAGGCAGCAGAGCTTTGGGCTCGGTCTTCAGGGTGACCATATCGTCTTCCAGCGTCATGACGACGGAGGCCTTGGGCTGCTTTCCGATGTCCCTTCCGGTCCTTGGCCCGTTGCCGGAGTAGAGATAAATGGTCCCGTCGTCATCGATAAAGATGCCCGGATCGAACTGGATGGTGTCACCCGGCCGCTCGCCGATGGCCCGGCCGTCCTTGTCATGGATAACACCGCAGAACTCATACTGGCCTGCCGGCGTATCGCACACGGCCACACCGATGCTGCGGATCCTGTCATCGGGGCAATAATAGAGATAGAAGCGGCCGTCCTTGCCCTGCACCACGTCCGGTGCCCAGAGTTCGTACTTACCGCTCATCATCCTGGGATCCTGGGTCTTCCTGTAGATCACGCCCTCATAGCGCCAGTCCGTCAGGTCGGTGACGGGAGCCGAGTAGCAGACGTAGTCATTCAGGCAGAATTTATTTCCGTCAAAGCGGTCGTGACTGCCGTAGAGATAGAGCCTGTCGCCGAATACATGAGGCTCGCCGTCCGGAATGTACTCGTACTGGGGAAGATAAGGGTTGCAGAAAGTAGACGTTGGCTTCATTTCTCTCCTCTCCGGACCGGTTCCTCTCATCCGGTCCACCTTGCTGCTTTTTCAGACAGTCATCTCTTCCTTTTCAGGAAATGAACTCCCTGTTCCAACCGGGCACCTGTCTCCTGCATGCTCCTGCAGACCAGTTTGTCCCTCAGGACAAGAGGGGCAGGATGACAGACACCCAGAAGGCGCTGACCGGCATGACCAGCACCATGGCCGGTATCATATCCGCCACCGGGCAGTTCCTGAGCCTGAGCATGCGCAGACCCGTGGCGATGAGCAGTACGCCGCCGCAGGCCTTGAAATCGTTGATCATGGCCGGCGTCGTCATCGGATAAATGACGCCTGCCAGAAGGAAGAGAATCATAAAAATCACGAACTGAGGCACGGCGATCAGCGACACCACCAGTCCCAGGGAGCAGGCAAAGATGAGGGAGGTCGGCAGGTCCAGGATGGACTTGGACAGAAGAATACTCTGGTCCCCGTTCATGCCGGAGACGATCGTCCCGTAGATGCCTGTTCCGCTGGCACAGAAGAGTACAATGATGGTCACCAGTTCCTGGGTGAAGGCTTCCTCCGAAAGTCCGCTGGTGTTCGGCACGAACCTGCTTATGAAGCGCTCCATGAGCACGCCGCCCTTGTTGATGAGGTCGCCCAGGTGGATGACCAGACCCAGGGCCGTGCCGAAGACGACGGAGAAGATGACCGCCGGCATATTTTCCATGAGTCCGATGGAGCTGATGCCCATGGTCATGGCGCAGACGCCAAAGATCATATTGAGCTTATCCTTGAAATCCTGGGACAGGAACCTGCCCGCCACGCTTCCGAGAACACCGCCAACCACAACTGCGAGAACATTGATGATCACTCCAATCGGCATTTCTTCTCTCCTGCTTCTTTTAATCGGGTCACCACCGGTCACCGGACAGGACCAGGACGCCGATCCCGCCGGAAAATGAAATCACTCCCCGCTCACCGGCCAGCTCATTGCTGACGCAGCGCGAAGAGCCCATTTCCAAAGTGAAATCCTCGAGCGGGTATTTGAACCCCCGCATGGAAAGGCCGGTGATCCGGCTCGTAAGCGGAAGGAGTGACACATATCTTCCGGTGCACTCCTCCCTCGTCAATTCAACACTTCCCCGGACCAGCCGAAGCTCGTTCTGCGGGTCGGCCATCCGGACGTCGATTCCCTCCGCAAAGGGTACCAGCATCCCCTGAAGGGAGGCAAGAAAATGGTCCAGACGGCCACCGGTCGCTCCCAGCAGGGTGATGCGGGTCGCACCGAGAGCCATCGCCGCCCGCATGGCGGCTTCCCCGTCGGTAAAGTTCTTTTCGGCCGGATATGTCTCGACCGGTATGCCCTTCCGTTTCATGGCTGCGATCCTGCTCCCGTCAGAGACACTGTCATAGTCTCCCAGAAGGATATCCGGGCTGAAACCGGCCTCGAGGATGAGGTCCAGCCCCCTGTCGGCCGCAATCAGCCTGTCGAAGGGATGACCCTTCAGATAATCCGCGAGCCACCCGGCACTGCACGGCCCGCCGGCCACGATCACAGTATGCATGCCTTTTCCTCCCGTCACCAGCGGCGCTTCTCCATCTCCCTGAGCTCCGCAAAAATCATGCAGTAGTTCTCGTAGCGGAGCTCGCTGATGGCGCCGGATGCCAGTGCCTCCTTGACGCGGCAGTCCGGTTCGCTTATGTGGACGCAGCCGTCAAAACGGCAGGTCCCCTCGTAGGGCTCGAACTCTGTATAGTAGTGCCGCAGATCCTCCTTCTCGATGCCCTGGAGCTCGAGAAATGAGAACCCGGGCGTGTCCATGAGGTAGGTGTCCTCCCCCACCGGCACGATTTCCGCGTGGCGTGTCGTATTCTTCCCGCGCATGAGCTTCCTGGAAATCTCACCGGTCTCCATCCGCACCCGGTCCTGGACCGCGTTGGTGAAGGAGGACTTGCCGACCCCCGAAACGCCGGCCAGAAGTGTGGTCTTGCCGGACAGGAAGTTCCGGACCTCCCCGACGCCGAAGCCGTCGGCCACACACATGAAATAGAGGGCATGACCGCATTTTTCATAATGGCTGCGGATAAAAGCGATGTCCTCCTCGTCCCCCAGATCGGTCTTGTTGAAGCAGATGGCCGCCGGGATGCCCCGGAGATCCATGGAGAGGAGAAAACGGTCCAGCAGCATAAAGTTGGGATCCGGAGACCGGAGGGAAAAGAGGATGAGCGCCTGGTCCACATTGGAAGCGGCCGGCCTCACCAGCTCGTTCCGGCGGGGATGGATCGCCGTAATGTTGCCCTCCATGTCCTTCGGGTCCGTGATCTCAAAGCTCACGTCATCGCCCACCAGGGGCTTTACGCCCAGCTTTCTGAAGATTCCCTTGGCCTTACATTCATAAATGCCGGCCTCTCCTGCGTAAACGTAGTAGAAGCCGGCAATACCTTTCACTATCTTCCCGGTCATAGTCAGCTTTCCGCCGAGAACTGGACAGGCCAGGAGACCCGGGAGACATACTGACCGTCAGACTCCTCGTAGAGGATGATCTGGCCGCTTGTCACTCCCTCCGCACCTTCACAGACCAGCTGATACGGGAACTCGATGTAATTGCCCTCAGCCACCGTAGTGCTGACGGTCTCGCCGTTCACGTCCTGATTCAGGACCAGCCTGTAGGCGCCGCCCGCATAGTTGGAGGGCGCTCCCAGATTGGACCTGGTCATCCAGCGGACAGTGGCTATGGTCGACTGGCCGCCCGAC
>CACXEL010000271.1 GCA_902766655.1 uncultured Lachnospiraceae bacterium
ATGGATGAGTTCGCAGAGGCCCTCTCCTCCGCCGACCACGTCGTCCTGGCAGAGATCTATGCAGCCCGCGAAACAAACGATACCGGCGTCTCCTCCGCGGATCTGGGCAAGGTCATCGCCCGGTACGGGACGGATGTCCACTATTTCCCGACTTTTTCTGAGATTCAGGATTTCGTCAGGGCAAGGTGTGTGAACGGCGACCTGTTGATAACTATGGGTGCAGGAAACGTGACAAACATCGGCCCTCAGCTGGTCGACTGACAATTATCCACTGACTTCACAATATCCACATCGGGGCTTTGTGCATAAAACAAGGCCTCCCTGTGGATTATTTTGTGGATGCATGTTTTTCTATATGTGTTATACTCACATAGCATGAAAAATCCATCCCTGCGCCTGTGAGGTCCTATGAATACATTTTCCGTCAATACCTGCTTCCCCCAGGGGGTCACCCTCCTGTCCAACGAGTTCCTGGACAGGTATATGCCCGCTGCCAACGGAGAGTTCGTGAAGATCTACCTTCACCTGCTCCGCGCTGTCAGTATGCCCTCGGGGGGAGTCTCCCTCTCCACCATCGCCGACGCCCTCTCCTGCACGGAGAAGGACGTTCTTCGCGCGCTGAAATACTGGGAGAAAGTTGGCATTCTGCGCATAGCGCGGGCGGAAAATGAAGCCATCACCGGCATCACCTTCGTCAATTTCTGCAGCGCTGACGTCATCGCAGGCGGACCGGAGCCGGCCGACAAGGCCGCCAAAGCACCTGCCCCCACAGAGAATTCCGTACAGGAGCTGCCGGCCGATCAGCCTCCAGCCATCCCCGGCAAGGAAGCCCTGTCCGCTGCCCGTATGGACGAGCTTTCCCAGCGGGATGATATCAGGGAGCTTCTCTTCATTGCATCCCAGTACCTGGGAAGGACCCTGACGTATACGGATACCCGTACACTGCTCTACTTCTACGACGGGCTTCATTTCTCGGCGGATCTGATCGAGTATCTGATCGAATACTGCGTGACCCGGGGACACAAGTCCATCCGGTACATAGAAGGCACCGCCAGAGGCTGGCACAGCGACAACGTGACTTCGGTGAATGAAGCCAAAACGCATGTGGCGGCCGGCAGGTACAGGAAGGAATACTTCGACATCTTCCGGGCCCTGGGCATCCGGTCCCACGACCCGATCAAGAAGGAGATGGCGGTCATGGACAAATGGCTGAACGACCTGGCCCTGCCCATGGAGGTCATCGAGGAGGCCTGCACGCGGACGGTCATGGCCATCGCCAAGCCCTCCCTCGAGTACGCCGACTCCATCCTCACCGGCTGGGCAGCCGCCGGCGTCCGGACCCTGGAGGACATAGCCAGGATCGACGCGGCGAGGGAAACTTCCCGGGCCGAGAGCAAACGCCCGAATACCCGCCCGCAGAAGAATCCGGCCGGCAATTTTGCCAACTTCACCCAGAGAGAGTACGATTATACGGACCTCGAAGCAAAGCTTCTCATGAGCCAGGAGGATAAGAACTGATCATGCCGCTCCTCAATTCCCAGTACGACGCCATCATGCGCAGGTACGACGCCACCAGGGAGAGACACCGCCATGAGCTGGAGGACCGCACCACAGAGGTCTACAAGGCTGTTCCCGCTGTCAGAGACCTGGACCGGGAGGTCTCCACACTAAGCCTCTCCTCAGCAAGGGCGCGGATCATGGACCCGCAGGCCCCTCTGGACGGCTACCGTGACCGCCTGGAAGAAATCGGCCGCGAGCGGGCTGCCCTCCTCCGGGAGCACGGCTATCCGGCTGACTACCTGAGCCTCCAATACGACTGCCCCCTCTGCCGGGACACCGGCTACGTGGACCAGACACCCTGTATCTGCTTCCGGAAAGCCGTCTCGGACCTGCTCTACAGCGAGTTCGATCCTGGCCCGGTCCTCGAAAAAGAGAATTTCCGCTACTTCTCCTTCGAGTGGTATCCCGACACAATCAAGGATCCCGCGACTGGCCGGTCGGCCAGGGAGCTGGCCGCCATCGCCAGGAAATGCGCCCTCACCTTTGTGGAAAACATGGGCCGCCCGGACAACAATCTCTATATTTACGGAAGCACCGGCACCGGCAAGACCTTCCTGACCAACTGTATCGCGAAGGAGCTCCTCGACCGGTCCTACTCGGTCCTCTACTTCTCCGCGGGAGACTACTTCAGGATTCTCGGAGACGCTGCCTTCGGCCGCGAGGGACGGACCGCCGCCCATGAGAAGGCCATTCTGGAATGCGACTGTCTCATCATCGACGACCTGGGAACGGAGCGGACCAACTCCTTTGTCGCCGCGCAGCTTTTCTCCACCATAAACGAGCGGATCGCCAAGAGCCGCTCCACCATCATCTCCTCCAACCTCGAGCCGGGAAAGCTCCCGGATATGTACACGGAGCGGGTCTCCTCAAGGCTCATCACCCATTACACCCTCATCAAACTGATCGGTGAGGATATCAGGATCAGGAAAAAAATCGGCGAAGATATCAGAAGCAGGAAAAAGCTAACGGGAGGAATTTCATGAACACTACCGACACCGTCAAGAGCAAGGAATTCACGACTTTACCCGAAGCACGTCTCGGCATCATTCCCTTAAAGAGTATGGCGCTCATCGGCTCCAAGGTCGACCAGTACGTCGTCAGCTGGCGCAAGGAGCGGGTCGAAAGCGGTGAAATGCCTCCCGACAACGACTACTCCCGGGACACCTTCATCATCGAGTCCAGCACACCGCGCTTCGGCTCCGGCGAGGCCAAAGGCACCATCCGCCAGTCCATCCGCGGCGAGGACGTCTACATTCTGGTGGACGTCTGCAACTACTCCATTCACTACCAGCTCAACAGCCATGAAAATGTCATGTCCCCGGACGACCATTTCCAGGACTTAAAGCGAATCATCGCGGCCATCGGCGGCAAGGCCCGCCGGATCAACGTCATCATGCCCTACCTCTATGAAGGCCGCCGGATCACCCGGGACAGCCGTGAGTCTCTTGACTGCGCCAACGCCCTCCAGGAGCTGGTGGACCTGGGTGTCGAGAACATCATCACCTTCGACGC
>CACXEL010000272.1 GCA_902766655.1 uncultured Lachnospiraceae bacterium
CCCCTGGATCTCCATCGCCGAGACCGAGCTGGGCCATGGGAACAGGGCCTTCAGCCTTTACAGGAAGATTGCTCCGGCCTACCTGGAGGAAATCAGTGAAATCCACCGGACCGAGCCCTACGTCTACTCCCAGATGGTCGCCGGCCGCGATGCCGTGAACTTCGGAGAGGGCAAGAACAGCTGGCTGACAGGAACCGCCTCCTGGACCTTTGTGAACGCCTCCCAGTATATCCTGGGTATCTATCCGGACTTTGACGGTCTCCGTCTCCGGCCCTGCATCCCATCCGACTGGAAGGAATTCACTGTCTGCCGACGCTACAGGGGCGCCGACTACAGGATCACCGTGAAGAACCCCGATGGCCTCGAGGGCGGCAGCTATGTCATCACCGTCGACGGAAAGACGATTGACGGGTGTGTACTGCCGGTCGCACCGGCCGGGGCAGCCGTGGAGGTCGTCGTCACACTGGTCTGACAGCAGTGGATGACGTAACGGAGGTGCCTTTTCGATTCATCCCGGAGCGATTTCACCCCGGAACGCAGCAGGAGCTGCCGCTCGCGCGGCAGCTCCTGTTTTCATTTTTATGGGGTATGGACCTGGAATCAGCCCTTCTTCTTGGTTGGCAACGGCTTCCATCTTGGCCCTGAGCGCTTCCTGGTCGCCCAGACAGCAGCTCTTGATGACGCTGAAGTCATAGCCTTCGGCCCTGAGGGTCTGGCGGGCCAGCCTGGCCTCCTCCTCGCCCCTGGGGCTCAGCTCGACGTCGGTCCAGACGGTGAAGAGATGCAGCTTGTTTCATTCGCCCTCGCCGTGGCGGATGAGTACAAGTTTCATCAAAAAGCATCTCCTCCCAGATTACTTATTGTAATGGATGATATCAGCGAAGCTGGCCTTCAGGGAAGCGCCGCCGACGAGGCCGCCGTCGATGTTGGGCTTGGCAAAGAGCTCGGCAGCGTTGCCGCCGTTCACAGAGCCGCCGTACAGGATACGGACTTCCTCAGCGACCTCAGCCCCATAGAGCTCGACAAGGAGAGCGCGGATGCCGGCGCAGACTTCCTCAGCCTGGTCGGAGGTAGCGGTCTTGCCGGTGCCGATAGCCCAGATGGGCTCGTAGGCGATGACGACCTTCTTGACAGCGTCAGCATCGACGCCGAGGAGGCCGATCTTGACCTGCTGGCGGATCCAGTCCATGGTCACGCCATGCTCTCTCTGGGTCAGGGACTCGCCGCAGCACATGACCGGAACGATGCCGTGCTCGAGAGCCTTCAGGACCTTCTTGTTGACGATCTCATCCGTCTCAGCGAAATACTCGCGTCTCTCGGAGTGGCCGATGATGACGTACTTGACGCCCAGGTCATCCAGCATGCAGGGAGCGATCTCACCGGTGAAAGCACCCTTCTCCTCGAAATACATGTTCTCAGCGCCGATATTGATGCAGGTGCCCTCAGCGGCGGCCAGAGCTGCCGGGAGGTCGATAGCCGGTACGCAGAAGAGAACGTCCACGTCCTCGCTGGCGAAGGCTGCCGCATTTTCCTTGATGAAAGCAGCCGCCTGGCTCGGGGTCATGTTCATTTTCCAGTTTCCTGCCGCTAAAATTTTTCTTGCCATGGGAATCATTCCTTTCCTGAAAATGCAGTAAAAACAAGTCGGGCGCCGCCCGGATCGATCCGGCGGGCATCCGTCCCGTTCTTACAGGTGAAAGAACAGCGGGAGAAAAAGCTTTCAATCCTTTCTCCCATGCGCGCAGACGGCAGCTGATGCCTGGGGGCTTATTCAGCCGCCATCATGCAGGTGACAGGCCGCGCGCCGAAAGGAATCGCCTTCGGCGCGCGGTTCCGTGTCCGCATTGTAATCTTTACTTGTCGTTGGCTGCTGCAACGCCCGGAAGCTCCTTGCCCTCAAGGAATTCAAGGGAGGCACCGCCGCCGGTGGAGATGTGGCTCATCTTGTCGCCGAAGCCGAGCTGGTTGACAGCCGCTGCGGAATCGCCGCCGCCGATGATGGTGGTAGCATCTGTCTCAGCCAGAGCAGAAGCGACAGCCTTGGTGCCGGCAGCCAGGATCGGGTTCTCGAAAACGCCCATGGGTCCGTTCCAGACAACGGTCTTGGCGGACTTCACGGCATCGCTGTAAAGAGCAATGGTCTTCGGGCCGATATCCATGCCCATCTTGTCAGCCTGGATAGCATCTGCGTCTACAGTAACTGTAGCGATCTCAGCATCGATCGGGTTCGGGAAGGAATCTGTGCA
>CACXEL010000273.1 GCA_902766655.1 uncultured Lachnospiraceae bacterium
CCGGGGAACGCGGGGAGGCCGAAGAGCGGAATTTGTCGCGGCAAGCAGGCTTTTTTAAAGGCAAAAGGCAATTTACCTCTTGCATTTGTTCCGGAAGAATGCTATCCTTTCTTATGATATAGATGACCATTGTTAAGAGCGGACGACAGCGTCCGCTCTTAACTTTTGCCGAACGGCACATCCTGCCGCGGCCTTTGGGGGAGACGGGTGTGAACAGAAAAGAAGTCATAGAAGAAAAGGCATGGACCCTGCTCGAGCTGGTCACGAAGGAGCTGGGCTTCATACCGGTGGATGCCGAATTTGTCAGGGAGGGCAAGGAGTATTACCTCAACTGCTACATTGACAGGGAAGGCGGTATCGGGGTCGACCAGTGCGAAGAGGCCAGCCGGATGATCGATCCGATGCTGGACGAGGCCAATTTCATCGACGTGCCCTACACGCTGATCATGAGCTCCCCCGGATTGGGAAGACCGCTCAGGCGTCCGCGTGATTTCATTTTCGCGGAGGGGAAGGAGATTGAGATCCGGACCTACCGCGCCTACGACGGGAAGAAGGAATTTACAGGTATCCTGCAGTCCTGGGACAAGGACAGCGTCACGATCCGCGTCGGAGAAGAGACGCAGACCATCCGCAGAGCGGAGATGTCCCTCATCCGCCTGGCTTTAGATTTTTAAATTTAGGAGGAACCTTTTAGATGAATACCGAGCTTAAGGAAGCCATTGAACTTCTGGAGAAGGAAAAAGGCATCAGCCGTGAGACCTTGTTCGACTCCATTGAACAGTCTCTCATGCAGGCCTGCAAGGCCAATTTCGGTAAGAACGACAACATCAATATCGAGATCGACCCGGAGACCTTCGAGTACAGGGTCCTCGCCGAGAAGGAGGTCGTGGAGACGGCGGACGAGATCATCGATCCGATCCTTCAGATCACGGTCGCCGATGCCCGCAAGACTGATCCGACGGCGGTGGCCGGCGATATCATCACCCAGGACATCAACTCCAAGCAGTTCGGCCGCATAGCGACTCAGAACGCCAAGAACGTGATTCTCCAGAGGATCCGCGAGGAGGAGAGGAATGTAGTCTTCAACCAGTACAACAGCAAGCTCAAGGAGATCGTCTCAGGCGTGGTGCAGCGCATCAACGGAAAATCCTACGCCATCAACCTCGGCAAGATCGACGCCATACTCAGCGAGAACGAGCAGGTCAAGACCGAGAAGTTCAGGATCGGAGAGCGCATCAAGGTCTTCGTGATTGACGTCAAGAACACACCCAAGGGACCCAAGATCCTGGTCTCCAGGACCCATCCCGAGCTGGTCCGCAAGCTCTTCGAGGAGGAGGTCACGGAGGTCCGTGACGGCACCGTCGAGATCAAAGGCATTTCCCGGGAGGCCGGCTCCAGGACCAAGATGGCCGTCGCCTCCAGGGACGCCAACGTTGACCCGGTCGGCGCCTGCGTCGGTATGAACGGCAGCCGTGTCAACGCCGTGGTCGCGGAGCTCAGAAATGAAAAAATCGATATCATCCTCTGGAATGAAAACCCGGCCATCCTCATTGAGAATGCGCTGAGCCCGGCCAAGGTGGTCCGCGTGGGCGTCCTGCCCGGAGAGCGGAGCGCCAAGGTCATCGTCCCGGACAATCAGCTGTCTCTGGCCATCGGCAAGGAGGGTCAGAATGCCAGACTGGCTGCCAGGCTTACCGGCTACAAGATCGATATCAAGTCGGAGGCCCAGGCCAGGGAAGCCGCGGATTTTGCCCCGCTCCTCGACAACTATGACGAGAACGGAGAACTGATCGGCGGCGAACTCCTTCCGGAAGAGGAGGAACTGATCAGTGGCAGTGAAGCGTGAGGTACAGCGCACCTGCATGGGCTGCAGAACGACGAGGAACAAGAAGGAGCTGATCCGCGTCGTCCGCTCGCCCGAGGGCGAGGTGTCCGTGGACCTGACCGGGAAGAAGAACGGGCGGGGCGCATATCTGTGCCGGGACCCGGAGTGCCTGAAGAAGGCCCTGAAAAACAAGTCCCTGGCCAGGGCCCTGAACACCTCCATACCGGAAGAGGTCGCCGAGCGCCTCGGAAAGGAAATCGCAGGGAATGACGAAGGATAAGGCACTGGGCTATCTCGGGCTTGCCGCCCGGGGCCGGAGGGCTGTCAGCGGTGAGTTCCAGGTCGAGGAGGCCATCCGGCAGAGGACGGCCCGCCTGGTGATCATCGCTTCGGACGCCTCCGACAATACGAAAAAGAATTTTCGGAATATGTGTGAGCATGCCGGCATTCCTTATCGGGAAGGCTATGACCGGGAGACGCTGGGCAGGTGCGTCGGGAAGGATTTCAGGGCTTCGGCCGCGATCCTGGACGAAGGCCTTGCCAATGCCTTTCTGGCCTCTGCCGGGATGTGATTGAGAATAACGGTCCGATGCGGGACCATGGTGCATCGGATGTGAGGATGGAGATATAAGGAGATAGTATGGCGAAAAAGAAGGTCCATGAGCTTGCGAAGGAAATCGGAGCGGACAAGAAGATACTCGTAGAGTATCTGGCCGGCAAGGGCTATGACCAGATGACGGCGGTCAGCCTTGTGCCGGAAGGAGAAATCGAAAATATCCGCAGCCGCTTTGGCACGGTCGCGCCCAAGGCGGAGGCGAAGCCGGCGGTCAAGCCGGCCGATGCCGGGGAGAAGACGGCTGAGAGCGGGGATGCGTCCAAAAAGACGGACCCCGGTATGATCGTGCTCGTCCGGTCAGGCAATGCCAGCAAGACTTATCCGCAGAAGGCCAAGCCTGCGCCCGGCGGTAAGAAGAAGGGCATTCCGTCCATCGTGACGCCCGTACAGAGCAGGAAGGTGGAGGTGACAGTCGTCAATCCGCTGAAGCCGGCTCAGCCCAAAAATGAAGAGAAGCCTGCCGTTCAGGCGCCTCAGGAGACTGCTCCCGCCGCGCCCAGGGCAGAGGAAATAAAGACACCCGCCGCGCCGGCTCCGGCCCCCAGGGCGGAGGAGACAAAGAAAGCAGCTCCCGCCGAGGAAAGCAAGGCGGCTCCGAAGGCTCCGGCAGCCCCGGCGTCTGCAGCTCCGGCTGCGGCAGCTCCGGCACCTGCGCCCCAGGCGCCTGCAGCCCAGCCCGCAAGGCGTGAGAGCGTGCCTGTCGGTGGCAATGCCCGTCCCCAGGAGGACGGCCGAAATGCCGGACGCCGTGAACAGGGCGGCGACCGCACGGGCGACAGAGGCGGCTACAGCCAGAACCGTCCGCAGGGCGACCGCACAGGCGACAGAGGTGGGTACAGTCAGAACCGTCCGCAGGGCGACCGCGGCAGCTACGGCAATCGTCCGCAGGGCGACCGC
>CACXEL010000274.1 GCA_902766655.1 uncultured Lachnospiraceae bacterium
AGGGCCCAGGGAGAGAAGTACGGCGCCCTCCTCTATGTATCGAAGGTCAACGACCGGCCGGCGGATGAGGCCAGAAGGCGCTCCGTCTTTGAGAACATGACCCCGGTCTTCCCCTACGAGCGGATCAGGCTGGAGCAGCCCGGCGGTTCCACCGCCACGCGCATTGTGGACCTGATCAGTCCCATCGGCAAGGGGCAGAGAGGAATGATCGTCTCCCCGCCAAAGGCCGGCAAGACGACCCTCTTAAAGGATATAGCCAAATCCATTCTGACGGGGACCCCGGACGCCCACCTCATCATTCTTCTGGTGGACGAGCGGCCTGAGGAAGTCACGGACATGAAGGAATCCGTCACCGGCAGGAACGTGGAGGTCATCTATTCGACCTTCGACGAGCAGCCCGAGCACCACATGCGGGTGGCTGAGATGGTCATCGAGCGGGCCAGACGGCTGGTGGAGCACCACCAGGACGTCATCATTCTGCTGGATTCCATCACGAGGCTCACAAGGGCCTACAACCTGCTGGTACCGCCCAGCGGTCGGACCCTTTCCGGCGGTCTCGACCCGGCAGCCCTCTATGCACCCAAGCGCTTTTTCGGCGCGGCCAGAAAGATGCGGGAAGGAGGCAGCCTCACCATCCTGGCCACGGCTCTGGTGGATACGGGCAGCAAGATGGATGACGTCGTATACGAGGAGTTCAAGGGGACCGGCAACATGGAGCTGATCCTTGACAGGAAGCTACAGGAGCGTCGGATCTTCCCGGCCATCGACATCACGAGGTCGGGCACCCGGAGAGAGGACCTGCTGCTGACGCCCGACGAGCTCAAGGCTGTCTACTTCATGCGGCGGCGCATGAACGGCGCCAAGCCAGAGGAGGCGATCGAGAACATTCTTAACGCTTTCGCTCGTTCGAAGAGCAATGAGCAGGTGGTGAATTCGGTGCTGGCCAAGTGGTCCGAGCCGGCGCGGAGCTGAGTGCGAAAAAGGCATTCCCGAAACGTGTGCAGCTGCGCAAGGTTTTCAGGAAACGTCTGCAAATAATTGAAAAAACACCCTTGCATAAGATGGCTGAGTATGTTAAAATCATTTTCGCTGTTTATGAATAGGAACAGACTAAGAAGCTAAGACGCTGTTCGGCCATCAGGACAGTGACGGATCTTTAGAAGATAGAGAGGTGAAAACAATGAAGGAAGGAATCCATCCGAAGTACTATCAGGCAACTGTTACCTGCAACTGCGGCAACACTTACACCGTAGGCTCCACGAAGCCGGAGATTCACGTTGAAGTTTGCGCCAAGTGCCATCCGTTCTATACCGGCCAGCAGAAGACTGTCAAGGCGCGCGGCCGTATCGAAGCCTTCAACAAGAAGTACAATCTCGGCAACAAGTAAAGTTACCAGTTCATCAGGCGGAGACGGTGCATTATGCGCCGTCTCCACTTTTCTATACGCCCGATTGCGTTTTTGGAGAAAGATAGTTTGAAGAATTCAGGTATTGGCGGACAGGCGGTCATGGAAGGCATCATGATGCGCTGCGGTGACCGTTATTCCGTCGGTGTGAGAAATGAGAACCATGAGATCCAGGTGAAGATCGAGCCCTGGAAGAGCGTGATCCCCCTGAAGAATATCGGGGAGATCCCTGTCCTGCGCGGCGTCGCCTCCTTTGTGGATTCCCTCGTGATCGGGACCTCGGCGCTCATGTGGTCCGCGGAGATCGCAGGCGACGAGGCTGAGACGGAGGAGGAGCGCAAAAAGCGCGAGGAGAAGGCGGCTGCCGGCGGCGAGGAGGACGACAAGGCCTGGAAGGCCATGATGACGGGCACGGTGCTCGTTTCCATCCTGTTCTCGGTCGGACTCTTTATTATCCTGCCCTACTTCCTGGCCTCCATCCTCAGGCGCTTCGGCGCCTCCGAGATCCTGGTCTCTCTTGCGGAGGCTGTGCTGAGGATCTCCATCTTTCTCATTTACATGCTGCTGATCTCCCGGATGAAGGACATCCAGCGTGTCTTCGCCTATCACGGGGCCGAGCACAAGTGCATCAACTGCATAGAGAGCGGACTTCCGCTCACGGTGGACAATGTGCTGGCCAGCTCGCGTCAGCACAAGCGGTGCGGGACCAGCTTCCTGCTGGTGGTGGTCGTCATTTCCGTGTTCTGTTTCCTCATCGTGGGAGCGCTCGGCATCCGGTCGCCTCTGGCCCGTTTTGCATCCCGGATCGTGCTGATCCCTGTCATCGCGGGCGTGTCTTTTGAATTTCTGAGGCTTGCGGCCGTCAGCGACAACAAGCTCGTCTGTGCGCTGGCCCGCCCCGGTCTGGCCCTCCAGAAGCTGGTCACCCGGGAGCCCGATGCTGAGATGGCGGAGGTCGCCATCGCGGCGGTGGAGGCTGTTTTTGACTGGAGAAAATGGCAGGAAGAAAATGACCTGGCTTGATCTTTTTAAGGAAGGAACCGATATCCTCCGTGAGGCCGGCATCGAGGAGGCGGAGAATGACGCCCGTGAGCTGATTCTCGCCGCCGGAAGGATGTCCCTGGGCGTCTACGCCATGCGGAATACCGAGGAGGCCGAGGAGAAACGGGCTGAGGAATACCGTGCCATGGTCCGAAGAAGGGCAGACCATGAACCGCTCCAGTACATTATGGGCAGGACCTGGTTCTTCGGCTACGAATTCTTCGTGGACAGGCGGGTCCTCATTCCCAGATATGACACTGAGGTCCTCGTGGACACTGTTCTGGGCTGGATCTCCCGCACTTCGGGCGGGGAGCCGGTCAGGATGCTTGACCTGTGCACGGGCAGCGGCTGCGTTCTGCTGACCGTCATGAAAGAGTCGGTCCGTCCCATCGAGGGGACCGGTACCGATCTATCCCGGGAAGCCCTGAAGGTGGCTGCGCTGAATGCGGAGCGCATGGGCGTGGAACCGGAGCTCCTCTGGGGGGACCTGCTGGCCCCGGCAGAGGGAAATTACGACATTATAACGGCCAATCCGCCCTACATACCCTCAGCCGTCATCCCGACCCTGTCGGATGAGGTCAAGGGGCATGAGCCCCTCCTGGCCCTGGACGGGGAGGCGGACGGTCTTCATTTCTACAGGAGGATCGCGGCGGAAGCGCCCGCGCATCTGTCCGAAGGCGGACTCCTGGCTCTCGAGATTGGTTACGACCAGGCTGAGGCGGTCAGCGCTCTGCTTGGGGCCGGGGGCTTTTCGGACATCAATGTGATCAAAGACCTGTCAGGCCTGGACCGCGTAGTGACAGGCATCCGGAGATAATATGCAGGACAAGCTTGAGGCAATCTGGCGCAGGCAGGAGGAGATCCTTCATGAGCTGGCCCAGAAAGAGACAGCGGACAATCCTAAAAAAATGACCGCCCTCATGAAAGAGCAGGCGGAGATCGCCCCCATCGCGGAGACCTACGAGCGTTACAGGAAGGCTAAGAGCGATGAGGCGGATTCGGCGGCTCTTCTGGAGATGGAGGAGGACGAGGAGATGCGGGAGATGCTCCGCGAGGAAGGACGCGCCGCCGGCGAGGAGGCCGCAGCCCTCTGGCACAGACTTCAGATCCTGCTCCTTCCCAAGGACCCCAACGATAGGCGCAACGTCATCGTCGAGATCCGGGCCGGCGCTGGCGGCGACGAGGCAGCCCTGTTCGCCTCGGAGGTCTACCGCATGTATGCCAGGTATGCAGACGCCAGAGGCTGGCGCACCGAGATGCTGAGCCTGAATGAGAACGGCCTGGGCGGCTTCAAGGAAGCCACCTTCATGATCAGCGGAGAGGGCGTTTTCGAGCGGCTGAAATATGAAAGCGGTACCCATCGGGTCCAGCGGGTGCCGGAGACGGAGAGCGGCGGGAGGATCCATACTTCCACCATCACCGTGGCGGTCCTGCCGGAGGCGGAAGAGATCGATGTGGAGATCGATCCCAGGGATTGCCGCATAGACGTCTTCAGGGCTACCGGCAACGGCGGTCAGTGCGTCAACACGACAGACTCCGCCGTGCGGCTGACCCACATCCCGACAGGCATCGTCATCTCCTGCCAGGATGAGAAATCCCAGCTCAAGAACCGGGCCAAGGCCATGCGCGTTCTCCGGTCCAAACTCTACGATCTGAAACGCAGAGAGGCCCATGAGAAGAGGGCGGACCTGAGGCGGTCCCAGGTGGGCACCGGAGACCGGTCTGAGAAAATAAGAACCTACAATTTTGGTCAGGGAAGAGTCACTGACCACCGGATCCATCTGACGCTCCACCGGATCGACAGCATCCTGAACGGAGATCTGGACGAGATCATCGACAGCCTGATTGCAAGCGATCAGGCCGCAAGACTTTCATCTGAGAGAGGGGAAGAGTGATGAAAAAGACAGCATTGGTCGTTCTGGCCGCAGGCATCGGCAGCCGCTTCGGCGGGGGCATCAAGCAGCTGGAGCCGGTCGGGC
>CACXEL010000275.1 GCA_902766655.1 uncultured Lachnospiraceae bacterium
GAAAATGCCCGCGCTGATCATCTCGTAGGTCACATGGAGCTGGCTCGGCAGGTCAAGCACGTGTCCGATCTGCTCCCAGTTCACCAGATCGCGGCTGTGGAAGACGGGCACGCCGGGATAGAAGGAGAAGCTGGAGTTGACAATGTAGAAGTCGTCCCCGACCCGGCAGATCGACGGGTCCGGATAAAAGCCGCGGAGTATGGGATTTCGTATCATGGTGTGCTCCTTTATTATGTGATGTGAAGTGGTGCGGTTCAGCCGAAAACCTATCCGATGCCTGGTTCACTGCCAGGACGGTAAAGGCGCAGGACGCCCCTTGCCGTGGGCCAGGGGATCGGAAAATCCCGTGACAGAATGGAACAAATCTCGGAATAATATCATTATAAACCGGCTCCGGCGGCTTTGTATACGACTGTTCATGAGCTCTTGGCGCATTTTTTTAACGATAATGACTATTTTGGTGTACTGGTGAGGCTGCGGGTGAGGGAAAGTGAAGGATGAATCTGATAAGTGTTGCCGCATATTTTCTGAAAGCCGTGCACTGCATTCTTGTGTGGCATATACAGACGGTATGGTGATATAATGTTGACAGACAATTTGATCGCGCCTGCCAATTCCCGAAAAAATGAAGTCATTTTGTAACTGTTCAGCGCCAAGGTAGAATGAATAGAATCCGGCCGGCACGCCAGGCAGACAGGGTCAATTCATTTTTCCAAGGTGGTCAAGGCCCGAAGCGACTCTGATCACCCGCAGCGAGGGCTGCTTTGCATCCCGAACCTGTCGGGGGCGGAACAGCTGCACTGCTTTCAAAATCAAAGGAGAAAATCATATGAGTCTGGAAATGGAAAGATATGAGGACTGGCTGAAAAGAATGGATCCGCAGGACCCCATGTACGAAGGCCTGAAGGCCGTCGCCGGCGATGAGGCGGAGATCCGCGAGCGCTTCGCCCAGGAGCTCTCTTTCGGAACGGCCGGCCTCCGCGGCAAGCTCAAGGCCGGAACGAACTGCATGAACCGTAACGTGGTCGCCCGCGCGACCCAGGGTCTGGCCGATTACATCTGCGCACATGGAAAGGAAGCCATGGAGAAGGGCGTCATCATCGCCCATGACCCGCGCCATTACTCGAAGGAGTTCTCGAAGATGGCCGCCGGGATCCTGGCGGCCAACGGCATCAAGGCTTACACCTTCGATGACCTGAGACCCACGCCGGAGCTGGCCTTCCTCATCCGCCGGATGGGTACCGTGTCCGGCATCAACATCACAGCCTCCCACAACCCCAAAGACTACAATGGCTACAAGGTCTACTGGGAGGACGGATGCCAGGTGTCGAGCGACGTGGCGGCCGGCATATATGACTGCATCCGCGTCCTGGACTACTTTGACGGGATAAAGGAAATGCCCTTCGAGGAGGGCGTCGCCGCCGGCCTCATCGAAATCCTGCCGCCTTCCCGCGACCGGGAGTACCTGGACAAGGTCAAAAGCCTGGCCATCCACGAGGGTGACGAGCTGGACCTGTCTCTGCCCTTCGTCTATACGCCGCTGAACGGCGCCGGCTCTATCCCCTTCGCGGAGATGCTGAAGGAGCGGGGCTTCACCAACTGGCAGATCGTGGAGGAGCAGCGCGACCCGGATCCCAACTTTACGACGGTGGGCTACCCCAACCCGGAGAGCCCTGCCGCCTTTGCCATGAGCGAGGCCCTGGGCAGAAAGACCGGCGCAGAGCTCCTTATGGCCACGGACCCCGATTCCGACCGCTTCGCCATCGAGATCCTGAACGACGAAGGAAAATACATCCCGCTGAACGGCAACCAGACGGGCTACATCCTGGTCAACTACGTCCTGGAGGGCAGGAAGGACGCCGGCACCCTGCCATCGAACGGCGCCATGGTCAAGTCCATCGTGACCAGCACCCTGAGCAGCCGGATCGCCGCCGCTTACGGTGTTGAGATGTGGGAAGCCCTGACCGGCTTCAAGAACATCTGCGGACGGATTGGCGAGCTCCACGACCGCGGCCTCACCTATCTCTTCGGCTACGAGGAGTCCGTCGGATACGCGGCCTGCGAGGATATCCGCGACAAGGACGGCATCAGCGCCGGCATGCTGGTGGCCGAGGCGGCCGCCTATTACCGGAAGCAGGGCAAGACCCTCTTCGACGTCCTGCAGGAAATCTACGCCGGATACGGCTATTGCAACGAGGATGAGCCGAACCTTATCCTGGAAGGCCTCGAGGGTGCCGCCCGGATCCGCCGCATGATGGAGGATATCCGCCGCGAGCCCATCACCTCCGTGGCCGGCCGGCCCATCGTGCGGACCATCGACTACAAGGACGGCTACAAGGGCAGCCACAGCGGCGGAGACGAGGATATCCCGGCCTCCAACGTCCTTCGGTATTTCCTGGAGGATGGGAGCTGGTTCGCCATCCGGCCCTCCGGCACCGAGCCAAAGATCAAGTTCTACTTCTACGCCTTCGGTGAGTCCGCTGAGGAAGCCAAAGCGAAAAATGAAGCCATCAAAAAGGCGATCCTGGAGCGCGTCCAGGCCGTGGAATGATCAGCACGAGAGAAAGCAGAATCATTCATCCTGTCACTGATACAAATTTACTACAACGCACTGTGAAAAGGAGACTACTATGGGAGCATACATCAAGGAACAGGGCAGCACAAAGGTCCTTATGGTAAACGACAAGCCTTTCGTCATGCTGGCCGGCGAGGTCCACAACTCCAACTCATCTTCCGTCAAGGTCATGGAGGGCGTCTGGGACAAGGCACTTTCCCTGGGGATGAACGCCCTCTGCCTGCCGGTCACCTGGGAGATGATCGAGCCCTGGGAGGGCTGTTTTGATTTCCGGATCGTGGACGGCCTCATTCAACAGGCGAGAGAAAAGGGCGGCAAGATCAACTTCCTCTGGTTCGGCGCATGGAAGAATGCCGAGTGCATGTATGCGCCGGCCTGGGTCAAGACCGACCTCGAAAGGTTCGCCCGCGCCGAGGTGGTCAAGGGGGAGCGCCGCTCCAGCATCGGCAGCATGGGCGGCCACGGAAGACCCTACTCGACCCTTTCGGCTTTCTGTGCCAACACCCTGGAGGCTGACTGCCGCGCCTTCCATAAGCTCATGGAGCACATCAAGGAGGTAGACGCGGAGGAGACCACTGTCATCTGCGTCCAGGTGGAAAATGAGACCGGTCTCCTGGGTGCGGCCAGAGACCACAGCGACGCCGCGGACGAGGC
The DNA here is from genome assembly GCA_902766655.1 of uncultured Lachnospiraceae bacterium. Classification (GTDB taxonomy): domain Bacteria; phylum Bacillota; class Clostridia; order Lachnospirales; family Lachnospiraceae; genus Chordicoccus. The sequence goes on from CACXEL010000275.1 coordinate 3,230, forward strand.
CTTTGCGGCTCCGGTTCCCGCTGAATTCGTCTCCTACATGAAGAGCCACACGGCCTCCATGGCGCCGGACGTCAGGGAAGCGGTGGAGCAGGGCGCGGACGAGGGCAGCTGGGCGGAGGTCTTCGGCCCGGTGGCGGATGAGATCTTCCAGGCCTTCTACACGGCCTCCTACTGCAACGCCGTGGCCGAGGCCGGCAAGCAGGCCTACGACCTGCCCATGAGCTGCAACTGCTGGCTCGACAAGGCCACGGACAAGCCGGGCGATTATCCCTCCGGCGGACCCGTCGCCAGGGTCCACGAGGTCTGGGACTTCTGCGCCCCGGCCATCGACGTATACGCGCCGGACATCTATGTGCCCAACTTCGTCGAGGTGTGCGGACAGATGCGCAAGAACGGCAACCCGCTCTTCATCCCGGAGTGCGCCACCCACAGCTATGCGGGTCCCCGCATGGTCTACTGCGTCGGCCACCATCACGCCATGTGCTACTCGCCCTTCGGTTTTGAGGAGATCGGCGAGCCCTTCGGCGCCATGCAGGGCTTCCTCTTCGGCATGGACGTGACGGATCCCGCCCTCAAGACGCCCCAGTCCGTGGAGGAGTACAGGGCCTACGCGGATGCCCTGAAGAACCTGATGCCGCTCATTACGGAGCGCTACGGCACCGATGCCCTCCAGGCGGCCTGCGCCGAGGACAAGGAGACAAAGATGGTCACACTGGGCCGGATCGGTGTCATGCCCATGTTCAATGTTCCCTTCCTGGAGAAGCAGAACGGTGTCCTCCTGAGTGTTCAGACGGAGGAGAACGCAGGTTACCTCCTGGTCGGGCACGCCCTTCTGGTCCTCACGTCCCTGGATCCGGAGAGGCCCCATGTCGATATCCTCGACATGGAGGAGGGCCACTTCGAGGATGGCGAGTGGGTCATGGACAAGCGCCTCAACGGCGACGAGACGGCCTTCCTCAAGTTCGAGGAGCCGACGATCCTGCGCTTCCGGGGGTTCATTTACAAGTAATCAGAGGTACATGACGGATATGGGGAGGGAGCAGCTATGAGATTTACGGAAGGCTACTGGCTCCGAAGGGAGAGCGTTCAGGCCTCCTACGCCTCTCAGGCGTATACGGTGGAGGAAATACCCGGCGGCATGCGGGTCATGGCGCCGGAGAGGCCCATTACGTCCCGGGCGGATGCCCTGGACCTGACGGTGCTGACGGTGGATTTCGTTTCCGCGGGGCACAACGATATTTCTGTCACGGTCACCCACTTCGCGGGCCTTGCGGAAAATGAAGCCCGCATCCCGCTGTCCCTTTCCCCCGACCCGGTCAAGGTCAGGGTGAACGAAAAAGAAGCCATCATGACGGCCGGCGACATGCTGGTACGCGTCAGGCGGGACAGTTGGCTCGTGTCCTTCGAGGCGGAAGGCCGTGTCCTGACCACCTGCGGCTTCCGCAACCTGGGATACATGCGCGTTGACAGACAACCGGCCTCCTACCGGCCGGACGGGCATTACCTGGCGGCCGATTATGAGCCCTACATGAGCTCGGAGCTCTCCATGAAGCCGGGGGAGACCATCTACGGCTTCGGGGAGAGGTTCACGCCCTTCGTGAAGAACGGCCAGTCCGTGACCATGTGGAACGAGGACGGCGGCACGGCCAGCGATGTGAGCTACAAGAATATACCGTTCTATATGTCCAGCGAGGGCTACGGCCTCTTCGCGGACCACACCGGCCCCATCTCCTTCGAGGTGGGGACCGAGAAGGTGGAGTATGTTGGTCTGGCTGTGCCCGGCGAGCAGCTCCGATACCATCTGATTTATGGACGGAAGCCGGCGGACATTCTGCGGACCTATACGGGGCTTACCGGGCGGCCGGCCCTGCCGCCTGCCTGGAGCTTCGGCCTCTGGCTTTCCACCAGCTTCAAGCCCCTGTATGACGAGGAGACTACCGGCCGTATGATCGGAGGTATGGAGGAGCGTGATATTCCGACCAGGGTCTTCCATTTCGACTGCTACTGGATGAAGGCCCTCCACTGGTGCGACTTTGAGTGGGACGGCAGCGTCTTCGGAAATGTGGAGGAGATGCTTGCGCGGTATCACGAAAAAGGTCTCAAGATCTGCTGTTGGGTCAACCCGTACGTTGCCCAGAACACCGCGATGTTCCGCGAGGGACTTGATAATGGGTATTTCCTGAAGCGGAAGGACGGCAGGGGCATCCGCCAGGTCGACAACTGGCAGCCCGGTCTGGCCGTCATCGATATGACGAACCCGGGTGCCCGCGCCTGGTACGCAGACAAGATCAAAGGACTGCTTGCCCAGGGCGTCGACGCCATCAAGACGGATTTCGGCGAGCGCATCCCTGTCGACGTTGCATACTATGACGGCAGTGACCCGGTCTCCATGCACAATTATTACCCGTATCTCTACAACAGGCTGGTCTTTGAAACGCTGAAGGAGGTAAGAGGAGAGGGGGAGGCGGTGCTTTTCGCCCGCAGCGCGACGGCGGGTTGTCAGCAGTTCCCGGTCCACTGGGGCGGCGACTGCAGCGCGACCTACGCCTCCATGGCGGAGACCCTGCGCGCAGGGCTCTCCTTCGCCATGAGCGGCTTTGCCTTCTGGTCCCACGACATTTCGGGCTTTGAGAGCACGGCAACGCCGGATCTCTACAAGCGGTGGTTCCAGTTCGGCATTTTCTCGACTCATTCACGCCTCCACGGGTCCGACACCTACCGGGTGCCCTGGGTCTTCGACGAGGAGGCCTGCGAGGTGGCCAGAAAGTTCAGCAAGCTGAAGAACCGGCTCATGCCTTATATTTTCCGGATGGCGGCCATCGCCCATGAGGCGGGGACCCCGGTCATGCGTCCCATGATTTTCGAATTCCCGGAGGATGTGGGCTGCCGATACCTGGATATGCAGTACATGTTCGGGGATTCGCTGCTGGTTGCGCCGATCTTCAACGACCGTGGCACGGCAAGCTTCTACCTTCCGGAAGGAACCTGGAAAAACCTGCTTGACGACAGCATCCTTCCGGGTGGAAAATGGTACACACGGACCTTCGATTACTTCCATATGCCCGTCTATGTGCGGGAGAATACCCTTCTGCCGGTCGGACGGCATGACGACGTGCCGGACTACGATTACGCGTCAGGGGTAATCCTGCATTATTATCTTCCTACGGAAGGCGGGAAGGCCCGTGCGGAAATCCCGGACATGACCGGCAGGAGTGTCCTCTTCGCGGAGGCTGCCTGCCGGAACGGGGAGGTATCGGTCGTCGTCACAGGTCAAACAGGCGGCCGGCCGATCCGGTTCCTGATCCACTATGCGGACGGACGGGTCGAGGAGAGAAGGGTCTGATAAGGAAGCCTGGTCCGGGACAGGCAAACCAAGATGTATTCACAGGAGGAAACAACAAGATGGATGACTGCATTTTCTGCAAGCTGGCCAACGGCGTCTTTCCGACGGCCACCCTCTATGAGGACGACGATTTCCGGGTGATCCTGGACGCCGGGCCTGCGACCAGGGGACACGCCCTGATCCTGCCCAAGGCCCACTACACCGATATCTACGAGATTCCCGACGAGCTGATCGCCAAGGCCTTCATGCTGGCCAAAAAGATGGCTGTGAAAATGACGGCCGCCCTCGGCTGCGACGGCTTCAACATTGTCCAGAACAACCGCCCGGCGGCAGGCCAGACGGTCTTCCATTTCCATATTCACCTCATCCCGCGCTATGAGAACGACAAAGCCGGCGTGAACTGGAAGCCGGGCAGGCTGAGCGACGAGGCCAAGGCGGAAATCCTGGCCGCCGTGGCAGCCATAGACTGACCGGAATAAGAAACAATGAGAAACAGGCAGGGCCCTGCGCTCTCTATTATTGAGAGCGTAGGGCCCTGCCTGTTTCTCATATGGACCTCTGGTCAGTTTACCGCTTACTCGACGTCGCCGGAGAAGAAGGCTGTCCCGGCCGACTTCGTGTAGATACCGTAGCAGGGCAGGACCTCGGGAATCGTGTCTTCATAGAGGCCGCGGGGCATCCGGTACCAGTCGACGGCTTCTTCGTCCATCTCGGCGATGGGCTTGCCCGGCATATAGAAAATGTAGAGCTTGCCCTGGTCGATGCCGTAGGGCGCGGACGCGACGTATCGGATATCGTCCTCGATCCAGTTCTCCTCACCTTCCTGCGCCACAGTAATCTCGGCGAGGCTGACAAGGTAGGTGAAATCGTCGATCTTCCGGACATGATCGAACCGCCCGGTGAAGTCACTCACATATACGGTGCCATGTTCGTAGCCTTCTCCGGTGTCTCCCATGTCGGAGTCGTGGAAGTTGCCTTCAAAGGTCCCGTCTTCGCTCAGCGTGAGCTCGGTGCCCCAGCCGCCGACACCGCTGGCAAAGTAGAAGTCATAATTCTGAAGGGAGGAGAAGAAGGCATCCGCATCCACGGGCTCGGCCTGCGGGTAGAGGACACTGGAGGCGCCATCCTCGAGGAAGGCGAGCGCATCGATGTAGCCCATGCCGATCCAGCCCTTTTCATCCATGATCTTCAGAATATCTTCGTCGTAGACGTCCCCGAAGAAGATGAGCTGATCGAAATTGTCAAGGAGGCTCTGACGATATGCGTTGAAGCTCTCCTCATCGGTATCCTCCCCGTCGATTCGGAAGGTCTTTTCGGTGGCGGTGTAGTCTTCGTTGGGGTATTCGGACCGCTCGGCCTTGCCCGCTTCGCTCAGAATGCCATCGCCGGAGGCAAGCTCCAGGTAAGTCCAGGTCCAGCCCTCGTCGCCAATGTCGTAGTAGACCACAGGCTCCTTGTGGTCCTTTACCGTGAAGACGGAGAAGCTGGTGCCGCCGGCGACCTCAGCGTCCAGGACTTCGGAGTAGAGGGTCTTCAGCTCCCCGTTTTCCAGGGTGACGATGTTGAGGGAGGCGACGAAATAGTATCCGTCGTCGGTGGGATTGGCGCCCTCCATGTAGAGGAGCTCCGGGGCATCATCGCCGTAGACGTCGGCGATGGCGACTTTGTAGTCCGGATGATAGACCCTGCCCTCGTCGGTCCATTCAATGTTCTGCCAGTCGTAGGCCGCGATGGTCTGCATATGTTCGGTCAGATGCTGGTAATACGCTGCGTAGCAATCGGCGTAAGCGTTCTCTTCGCTTTCAGCGGCAGCATCCTCTGCGGCGGCATCCTCCTCGGGAAGAGCTTCATCCGATTCAGACGCCTCCGGTCCGGAGGCATCTGAGACGGCATCAGCTTCGCCGGTCCCCTCGTCCTCGGCAGCCTCTTCACCGGCTGCCTCGGTCTCCCCGGCAGCTTCGGAGTCAGGGTCTGTATTTTCCGCAGCAGTCTGTGTATCCTCGGCCTGGGCTTCAGCGCCTTCCTGGGTCTGGGCGCCCTGGTCTTCATTTTCAGAGGGGGTCTCGGTCTCCTGGGGAATGGGCGTTTCCGACTGGCCGGGAGCGCCGGTGCAGGCGGTCATGGAAAGAGTAAATGCGAGAAAAAGTGGTAACAGGTGCTTCCTTTTCATGGATTTTCCTCCTTTCGTTTGCGGAAGGGTGGACGCGGGCAGACAGATCCGGGCGATCCGTCCGGTATTGTGCATCCTTCTTCTGTCAGCAGGCCCTTGGAAGGTCTGGAGTGAACTGAGACCGGTATTTCTCCCGATATGGTGTCAATCTTCGAAAAGCGGGGTAGAGAAGTACCTTTCGGCGGTGTCCGGCAGGACCGTGACCACGGTCTTGCCGGGGCCAAGCTTTCTGGCCAGCTTGATGGCCGCGCAGACGTTGGTGCCGCTGGAAATGCCGCACATGATGCCTTCCTTGGCCGCCAGGTCCCTGGAGGTCTGGATGGCTTCATCGTCGTTGATGATGCAGATGTCGTCATAGATGTCGGTGTTCAGAACTTCGGGAATCACGCCGTCGCCGATTCCCATCTGGATGTGGGTCCCGATGGAACCGCCGGAGAGGATGGCGGCGTGGGCGGGCTCCACGGCCCAGATGACCATGTCCGGATTGTGGGCCTTCAGGACTTCACCGATGCCGGTGATGGTGCCGCCGGTCCCGATGCCGGAGCAGAAGCCATGGATGGGGCCGCCCACCTGGCGGAGGATTTCCGCCGCGGTGCCGGTGCGCTGGATCTCCGGGTTGGCCGGGTTCTCGAACTGCTGCGGGACGAAGACGCGGGGATCCTCGGCCTTCATTTTCATGGCCAGGGCCACGCAGTCCTCGATGCACTTGCCGATGTTGCCGGCGTCGTGGATGAGGATGACTTCAGCCCCGTAGTGGCGCACAAGCTTGCGGCGCTCTTCGCTGACAGAGTCAGGCATGATGATTTTGGTCTTGTATCCCCGGACTGCACCGATGAGAGCCAGGCCGATGCCCTGGTTGCCGCTGGTGGGCTCGACGATGATGCTGTCGGGACTCAGGAGGCCGTCCTCCTCGGCCTTTTTGATCATGGCGTAGGCCGTCCGTGTCTTGATGGAGCCGCCGACGTTCTGTCCCTCGAATTTGACTAGAATTTCGGCGGCGCCTTCCTCGGCCATTCTTGTCAGGCGGATGATGGGGGTGTTCCCCATGGCCTCCAGTATATTTCTGCAAATCATAGTTGTGTTCTCCCTTCAAGGCGGATATATCCGCAATTCTCCATTTTATATGAAACCCGGGAAGTGTGCAATAACAAATAGATGACAGAAGGCCGGTGTTTACCGTATAATCAACTTGTTGAGAAGCGATCATCACACAGGACCCCGGCTCGCGCATGATGGACCGGGGTGAGCAGATTTATGACGATTGAGGAATTTGTATTTGACAGACATGTGCCGGACGTCCGCCGTATGCTGGCCTTCGGCTTTATGGAAGGCCCGGACGGCTGGCGGTATTCCAGGGACTTTATGGACGGGGAGTTCAGGGCGGAGGTCCTCATTTCCCGGGAAATGAAGCCCGGCGGCCGCGTGATCGAGACGGACACAGGCGAGGAGTATGTCGCCGTTCACGTCCCCTCCTATACGGGCGCCTTCGTTGGTGAGGTGCGCGAGCAGTATATGAAAGTCCTGGAGGAGATCGCGGCGGCGGTCTGCACGGCGATGCCTTTCTCCGGCGCCCAGGCCAACCGGCTGGCGGCGCAGATCCGGGACCGGTGGGGGCACGAGTGCGACCGGCCGTTTGAGGACAAGGAGTCCGGCGCCGTCTTCAGGGCGCCGGGCAATGATCGCTGGTACGCGCTCGTCATGCGTGTCCCGCGCAGCAGGCTTCGGACGGCCGCTGAGATCGAGCGGGATGAAGCTGAAAAAGCAGCGGAAAAGAAAGCACGCGAGGAGGCAAAGGCCCGCGGGGAGAAGCTGCCGAGGCGGAAGAAGGCACCTGCGGAGGAGGATCCTGAGCTGGTGGAGATCGTCAATGTGAAGATCCGGCCGGAGAGGCGCGAGGAGCTGCTGGGCCGCCCCGGCCTCTATCCCGCCTGGCACATGAACCACGCCAGGTGGATCACCGCGGTCCTCGACGACACGATACCCGACGAGGAAGTCATGTCCCTGATAGCTGACAGCCTGTCTCTTGTCGAGGGCAGGTCTGGAAAGGC